>NZ_KB290531.1:0-455 GCF_000282835.1 Pandoraea sp. B-6
CTCGTTGCCGCCGTGCTCACGCTTTGGGCGGGCGCGGTCGCGGCGCAACTCAATGCGCCGATCACGGGATCGATGGGCGGCGCTGACGCACGCAATGTCGCCGCGCCGGCACCGGCTGTCTCGGCAACCCCCGCAGCGCAAACGGCGGCAGCGCCTGCAGAACAAGCGAGGCGCGTGCCGCGCAACGTCGTTCGGCGCGATACGGCACTGCGTGTCGGCGAGCATGCCCACGACGGAATGCTCGGCGACGAAACCGAAGCGTTGCTCGCGCTGCAGGCGGGCAACCTGGCCGCCGGGCCGGGGCTGCCGATGCTCGGCTCAACGGCGTCGCGTGCCTACAAGCGCTATCTGGATAGCTTCACGTATCCGATTCCTCAGTTCTATCCGGCGATCGTCCAGGGCGATACGGGGACCGGCAACAATGGCGGGGGGAGCGCGGGGGCTGCGCCCGCCCC
>NZ_KB290531.1:465-63831 GCF_000282835.1 Pandoraea sp. B-6
TGCGCCTGCCACAGCGGGGGCTGGCGCGAGCCAGTAACGTGTCATGACTGTGCGTGCGCGTTTGCGCCGAACGAATCGTATGGCCTCGTCACGTGGGGCGCAGCGGGGATCGGTTCCGATTCTTGCCTTCGTCTTCGTGATCGTGGCGCTGATTCTGGCGTTCGCCATCGATGTGGGCTATGCGTTCATGCAACGACGCGATCTGCAGCGCGCGGCCGACATGGCCGCGCTCGCCGGTGCGCAGACGCTGCCGGGATGCGCCAACGCCACGTCGTATGCGAGCGTCGCACAGGCCAACGTGACATCGAACATGGGCAGCAGCGTCACCGGCTTGCAGGTGACGACGTCGTGCGGCATCTGGACATCGCCGTCGGCCTCGGCGACCGGGCCGGGCACGTTCGTCGCGACCAATGCCGGCAATGCGGCGAGTGGAAATGCAGTGTCGGTGAAGTTGTCGTTGGGGGTGCCGTCCTTCTTCCAGCTCGCCGGCACCCGAACGATCACCGCCACCGCGATTGCACGCAAGGCGCCAGCGGTGGTGACGTTCACGGTCGACTCGGGACTGCTGGCGCTTAATACGAGCAACTCGGTGCTCGCGCCGCTGCTTCAGTCGGTCGGCATCTCGCCAACGCTCTACGTCGCCGCAGCACAGCAGCTAGTCGGCGTCAATATCACGCCGCAGGGATTGTTGCAGGCGCTTGGGGTTCCGGTGACCGGCGATGTCAGCGTGGCGTCGCTTTCGGGCGTGGCCGCGGTGAAGAACCTGACCGTCGGGCAATTGCTGAGTGCGACGAATATCGCGCTGGCAACGCAGAACGGTGCGCTGTCGGCGTCGGTCACGGCGATGAACAATCTCATCAATGTGTTCGCGGGCAGCCCGGTGCTGAATCTGCCGATCAACTTGCTGGGCACGGCGACGACGCCCGGCCTCATCGCCAACATCGACGCGGCGGGGGTGAGCGCAGCGAACGCGCTCACGGCCAATATCGGTGTCGCCGATCTGATTTCCGCAGCCGTCGTCGGCGCTAACGGCAGCAACGCCGTGGCGATTCCGTCGCTACCGATTCTGGGCGGTACGGTGTCGGTCGTGGCTCGGGTCATTTCGCCGCCACAGGTTGGCGTGGGCGGTGTCGGGGCGACAGCGACGACCGCGCAATTGCGGCTGTTCGTGACCGTGAACTCGTCTGCAGGTACGCTGGGTGGGCTGCTCAATGGGCTGGGGACGCAGTTGAATTTGCCGCTCGTGCTGGAGGCGGCACAGTCGACAGCGACAGTGACGGCCTTGCAATGCGGTGCGACCCCTTCCGCGACTCTCCAAATCAATTCCGGGCTGGTGAATGCCTGTGTGGGTGGCACGGCCAGCGGCGTGAACATCGCAAACGATGCAGCGAGCTGCACCACCCTCATGACGCAGCGCACGAACATTGCGACGTTGCTGGGATTGATTAACGTGGGTGGAAACGTCAACCTTTCGCTCGTGACCAATTCGCCCGCGCCGCTGACGTTTACCGGACCGTTTCCACAAACCGTCGGGCCGGTCGGCTCGAGCGTGAATCTGAGCCAGATCGTCAGCGCGTTGGTCACTGGCCTGTCGCTCGACGTGAGTGCGTCTGGGGCGGCGTCATCCAATACGATCGGTACGGGTCTCGTTGGCAGCGTGCCAACAGCGGCCGTGGGCGCCACCGTCTCGACGGTCAACCTGTTTCTCAGTACTGCCGCCGCAGGGCTCACCACCACGACCAATGCGCTCGGCACCACGTTGGGTGGCGTCGCCACCCTCAACCTGCCCCAAGTGGTCGGTGGCGTGGACGGCCTCATCACTGGGCTGGTCAATACGCTTGGCTCAATCGTGAACGGTTTGCTGGGCGGCTTTTCGGATCTGGTGTGCAATCTGTCGGGCAGCGGGGCAAATCAGTGCCGCGTCAATGCCGTGTCGGGGTCGATCGGTAGCGCCGACGTCTCGCCCGTGCTCGGCAGTGTGGTCTATACCTTGCTCAATCCGCTGCTAGGGCCACTGAGCACGCTACTCAACACGTTACTCACGTCGCTCGGCATCACGCTCGGTACCACCACGGTGACAGTCGACAGCATCAACTGCCAGAACGGACTCGTCCAACTCGTCTATTAGCGAAGCGGCACGATCGCGCAAGCGAACCGGAACAGGAGCGGAACAGCGAGGCCCCACAGCGGGCGACGGATATCAGGACTGAAATTCACCATGACGGGCGCCTGGCGCGACCGGCAACCAGCGGACAAGCATGAAAAGCAAGCCAGTACGTGAAGATCTCGATGTGTACGTGTGGGAGGGCAAGTCGGACATTGCCGACCGCGTCGCGCATTGCCTCGCGAGCTTCGACATGGAAGTCATTCGTGCCGACGGCGTCGACCTCTCGCGCGAGCGCACCAAGGCGCGTCCATCCATCGCCGTGGTCAGCGTGTCGGTGATCGAAGGCGCATCGACCAATGCCCAGGAGTGGCAGTTGGGCCACGGCATGCCTGTCATCTGGGTCGCGACCACGCCGCGCGAGAACGATCCGCGCGTCTATCCGCCCGAGTACAGCAATATCCTCACGCTCGACTTCTCCGGCGCGGAATTGCGCACGCTCATCTTCAAACTCTCGGGCGCCATCGCGGAAGCCGACCGCGCCCCCGCGCCGGTGGACCCGCTGGTTGCGCAGTCGAGCGCCATGCTGGGCTTGCTCGCGGAGGTCGACGCCTTCGCCGATTGTGATTCGAACGTGCTCATTCACGGCGAGACCGGGGTGGGCAAAGAGCGCATCGCGCGCCTGCTGCACGACAAGCAAAGTCATTACGGGCAAGGCCCCTTCGTGGCCGTGAACTGCGGTGCGATTCCCGATGGCCTGTTCGAGTCGCATTTCTTCGGCCACGCCAAAGGTGCGTTTACGGGGGCGCTCTATTCGCACAAAGGCTATTTCGAGCAGGCCAACGACGGCACGCTCTCCCTCGACGAAATCGGCGATCTGCCGTTGTATCAGCAGGTCAAGCTGTTGCGGGTGCTGGAGGACAGCGCGGTGACGCGTCTGGGGTCGGCGCAACCCGTGAAGCTCGACTTTCGGCTCGTGGCGGCGACCAATAAGCACCTCAAGACGATGGTGCGCGACGAACTGTTCCGTGCCGACCTGTTCTACCGTCTCGCCGTGATCGAGTTGCATATCCCGAGTCTCGAGGAGCGCGGCCCCGTCGACAAGCTCGCCGTTTTCACGGCCTATCTCGGCAAGGTCGTCGGCGACAGCGAGGTCGGCGCGCAAGTGCCGCCGTGGCTGCGCGAACTGGTCGAGGGCGGGGTGTTTCCCGGCAACGTGCGTGAAATGCGCAACATCGCCGAGCGTGTCGGCATCATCTATCGGCAATTGGGGGGCTGGGACGAGCGGCGCATCCGCCCGATTTTCGACGCGCTTTCCATGGGCACCCCCTCACGCAGTGATGACGGCGCACGAGGCGCGGTGCTCACCGATCGCGCCCGTTGGGATGCCACCGAACGCGCACGCATCGTCGCGTCGCTCGACGCCAACGGCTGGCGACGCCAGGACACCGCCAATGCCCTGGGCATCAGCCGCAAGGTGCTGTGGGAAAAAATGCGCAAGTATCAGATCGTTGGCAACGATTCGGAACTGGCCGGCGAGTTCGAGGCGGGCACCGGTAGCGATCGCTAGTGCGCCGTGACCGGACGGCATTCGGCGCGCCTGGTTGGCAAACCGAAGGAAACGACTGAAAAGCCAGCGGCGGTCCGAGAGATGCCATCCGCCCCTCGCCATGGGATCGTGCCCCGATATCGCCGCGTGTTGCGTGGGCAATTCCTCGATTCGTCCCTAAATGACGGGATTTGTCTGACATCGAAGTTCCGTCCAGGAGAACTCGCACGGTGTGTGGAGTTGCGCGGTATCAACAGATGAATTCAGGCGGGCACAATAACGCATTCGGCGCTTGGAAGCGGGCGCGTCAATGGATAGAATTGGCGGCTATTGCGGGCGTGCGGTTATCATTCCACAAATACGCAGGTCTCAGATCCTCGGGGCGGAGTCCGGAGGGGCGAACGAATGCGGCGAACAAGGATCGTGAAACGGTCCGGTCGATAAGAGGAAAACAGATCAGATGAAAATCAGTGATTGCCGGGGGCGGTATTGGTTGGGCGTGGGGGTGGCATGCCTGGCAGCCTGGGGAACGCCAGCGGGGGCGGCGGACGCAGTGAAGGACGTGACGGGCGCATCGCCTGCCCAACTTGCGGCGCCGACAGTGCCTGCGCAGTCGGCCAACGCGCCGGCGGCGGCCTCGGGGACGATCCAGGAACTGCGCGATCGCATTCAGAACAAGGAAGTCTCCGAACTTCGCACAACTTACAACGGCCGCTATGGCGCGAGCCTGTTGTTCTATCCGCAGACGCTGGGCTATTACGTCGCACTGTTCCATGAGGGCCAGTTCTGGCGCGTCGTGAAGCTCGGCAACGAGAAGAAGGCGGAAGCACTTTATGGCGACTTCGTGCGCCAGACGCAGGTGCTCGCCGACGTCGAAATCCGTCGCATCAAGCTCGAAGCGCAAAAGGCGCTGATGGAGCGCCAGCTCGCCGCGAGTGAAGCGCGCCTGAACGCGGTGCAGAACGACCTGACGATTCAACGCCAGCAGGAACAGGCGCTGGCCGAGAACCAGCAGGCAGTGCGCGAACAGGCCTCGGCACTGGAAACCGAACGTACCGCAGCGCGTCTGCGCCTGAACGACCTGCAAGGCCAGATCCGCTCGCTTGAAGCCGAGCAGAACAGTGCCGATTCGAGCCTCGTGCGCTCGGTCAAGAGCCCCGCCCATCGCGGCAAGGCAACGCGTCATCGTTAAGGCGATGACCTGCCGGACATCGTTCGGTCGACGGCTCAAATGCTGGGAAAACCGCCTTCGGGCGGTTTTTTTATGGGCCGCCGCGCCAGCGCTTCGCCGCCGGCGGCGGTGTCGTGCGTGGTGCACCGGTACACGCAATTGGCGGGGCTGTCGACTCGTGAATGCGCATGCCGGGCATATGTCGCGCATTTGCAACTCGAAACGCGGCGCCGCTCGCCCAATCCCAGGGTGCGCCGGGGTGGCAAAACCCTTGTCGCGCCGCACTGGTCACGGCGCACGGCTCGAATTATCCTAGCGTAGCCTGCCATGTCAGACGTCCGGCACTCAGCACCTGTCCGGACTGGCGAGGGAACCGGCGCCCAGTTAGAATAGCGCCCATTTTGTGCAGCGCAATAAAGCGATTACCCAAACCTTATGACGCAAAACATACGACACGGGCAGCGCCCTCAGGCTTTGCCCGCGCTCATGGTGGCGGCCATCGGCGTGGTCTTCGGCGATATCGGCACCAGTCCGCTCTATGCGCTCAAGGAATGTTTCGATCCGCAACACGGCATTCCGTTTACCCAGCAAGCTGTGTTCGGCATCATCTCGCTGCTGTTCTGGGCCCTGGTGATTGTCGTTTCCTTGAAGTATGTGCTGTTCGTGATGCGCGCGGACAACCGCGGCGAGGGCGGCGTGCTCGCGCTCATGGCGCTCAGCCTGCGCAGCGTGCGGAGCGGCAGCCGATGGGCGGCGGTGCTGATGATGCTGGGCATGTTCGGCGCCTGTATGTTCTATGGCGATGCGGTCATCACGCCGGCCATTTCCGTGCTGTCGGCGGTCGAGGGGCTAGAGATTGCCGCCCCGTCGCTCGCGCGCTTCGTGCTGCCGATCACCATCGTCATCCTGATCGTTCTGTTCTGGATGCAGAAGTCAGGCACGGCCAAGGTCGGACGCCTTTTCGGCCCGGTCATGGTCATCTGGTTTGTGATTCTCGGCGTGCTCGGCGTGTACAACATCATCGCCGCGCCCGAGATCGTTCAGGCGATCAACCCGTATTACGGCATCCGCTTCATCCATACGCACGCCCTGCAAGCCTATATCGTGCTCGGCTCGGTGTTCCTGGTGTTGACCGGGGCCGAGGCGCTCTATGCGGACATGGGGCATTTCGGCATTCGGCCCATCCGATTTGCGTGGTCGCTCCTCGTGTTCCCGGCGTTGACACTGAATTACTTCGGCCAGGGGGCATTGCTGCTGACGACGCCAAAGGCCATCGAAAACCCGTTCTTCCTGATGGCCCCGGACTGGGCGCTGGTGCCGTTGGTGATGGTGGCAACGGCGGCGACCGTGATCGCTTCGCAGGCGGTGATTTCCGGCGCATTCTCGCTGACCAGTCAGGCCATTCAGCTCGGCTATGTCCCGCGTATGAAGATCCTGCATACGTCAGATCGCGAAATCGGCCAGATCTACATGCCGGTGATCAACTGGGCGCTGTTGCTGGTGATCATCTGGATCGTGCTGGCCTTCAAGTCGTCGAGCAATCTCGCGGCCGCGTACGGTATTGCCGTGACCACGACGATGGTCATCACGACCATTCTGGCGTGCGTCGTCATGGTCAAGGTCTGGAACTGGAACAAGTTCCTGGTGGCGTTGATCATCACCGGCTTCCTCGTGGTTGACTTCGCCTTCTTCGGCGCGAACCTGATCAAGGTGGAAGAGGGCGGATGGCTGCCGCTAGCGCTGGGGGCTTTCCTGTTCTTCATGCTGATGACCTGGCACAAGGGGCGCCAATTGCTGCGTGAGCGCACGGCCGCCGACGGGATTCCGCTCGCGCCGTTCTTGCAGGGGTTGCTCGCGCATCCGCCGCATCGCGTGGCGGGCACCGCCATCTACCTGACGGGCGGCAACACGCAAGTGCCGGTGAGCTTGCTGCACAACCTCAAGCACAACCGCATCCTGCACGAGCGCACGATCTTCCTTACCTTCCGCACGGTCGATGTGCCGTATGTCGAAGATCTCAATCGCATCGAGGTCCAGGATCACTCCGGCGGCTTGTTCAGCGTAGTCGCAACGTTCGGTTTCAACGAGACGCCCGACGTCAAGGAAGTCCTGAATTTGCTCGAGGGCAAGACGGACATGCACTTCGAGCTGATGGACACGTCGTTCTTCCTCGCGCGCGAGACGGTGGTGCCGACCAAGTTGCCGGGCATGTCGATCTGGCGCGAACGTCTGTTCGCATGGATGCACCAGAACGCCGCCAAGCCGACCGACTTCTTCAGCATTCCCGCGAACCGCGTGGTCGAACTGGGGACCAAGATCGAAATCTGACGGCGAGTCCCGTGCCCTGAGGGGCCGGGCACGCTGCGCCGTTTGACATGGCCGTGCGTGAACTCGATGCAACGAACCCCCAAGGATTGGCGAGGCCGCCAGCCCTTGGGGGTTTGGCGTTTTGGCGGACCGAAAAAAAGCCCGCCTTCCGGAGAGGGCGGGCCGGTCGCAACGAGACGGGACGCGGCGCGAGGTAACGCTTGCGCGTGCGTCGGACTCGTGAGCGCTGGGGCTCGACTTAGCGCTTGAGCTTGGCGAACGCGGCTGCCATGGCGTTCACCGTCTCCGGTTCACGCTGACGTTGACCGCCGCCGCCACGTTGGCCGCCGCCATTGCCACCGTTGCCGCTGCGTGCGCCACCGCCGCTACTGCTCGGACGATCGGTCGCCCCCGCCACCGGCAGGTCGTCGTTCAGGCGCATCGTGAGCGAGATGCGCTGGCGGCGCGGATCGACTTCGAGCACTTTCACCTTCACGATGTCGCCGGCCTTCACGACCTCGTGCGGATCCTTGATGAACTTCGTCGACATCGCCGAGACGTGCACCAGGCCGTCCTGATGCACGCCAATGTCGATGAACGCACCGAAGGCCGCCACGTTTGTCACCACGCCTTCGAGCTGCATGCCCGGCTTGAGGTCGGTGAGCTTTTCGACCCCCTCCTGGAACGTCGCCGTCTTGAACTCCGGTCGCGGATCGCGGCCCGGCTTCTCGAGTTCGGTCAGGATATCCTTGACGGTTGGCAGACCGAAACGCTCGTCGACGAATTCGGTCGCCGAGACACTGCGCACGATCGAGCCGTTGCCCATCACGTCGCCAATGCTCTTCTTGATCTTCGCCAGAATGCGTTCGACGACCGGATACGCTTCCGGGTGGACCGACGACCGATCCAGCGGATTGTCGCCGCCGGTCACGCGCAGGAAGCCGGCGGCCTGCTCGAAGGTCTTGTCGCCCAGGCGCGGCACTTTCTTGAGCGCTTCGCGATTCGGGAACGGGCCGTTGCTGTCGCGGAAGTCCACGATGTTCTTTGCAAGCGTGCCGTTCAGGCCCGAGACGCGTGCGAGCAGCGGTGCCGAAGCGGTATTGACGTCCACGCCCACGGCGTTCACACAGTCTTCGACCACGGCGTCGAGCATGCGCGCCAGCTCGCGCTGGTTCACGTCATGCTGATACTGGCCCACGCCGATGGCCTTCGGCTCGATCTTGACGAGTTCGGCCAGCGGATCTTGCAAGCGGCGGGCGATCGACACCGCGCCGCGCAGCGACACGTCGAGGTCGGGGAATTCCTTCGCAGCGAATTCCGACGCCGAGTACACCGAGGCCCCGGCTTCCGAGACCACGATTTTCTGAAGCTTGAGCTCGGGATGGCGCTTGATCAACTCCAGCGCAAGCTTGTCCGTCTCGCGCGAGGCCGTACCGTTGCCGATACTCACGAGTTCCGCCCCGGTGGCAGCGGCGATCTTGGCGAGTCGCGAGAGCGAGCCGTCCCAATCGCGGCGCGGTTCGTGCGGGTAGATGGTGTCGGTGCCCAGCACCTTGCCGGTGCGATCGACCACGGCCACCTTCACGCCGGTCCGCAGGCCCGGGTCCAGACCGATCACGCCCTTCTGACCGGCCGGCGCGGCGAGCAACAGCGCCTTGAGGTTGCGAGCGAACACGCGAATGGCTTCGCTCTCGGCACTCTCGCGAATTTGCGTGAGCAGTTCCGATTCGAGATGCGGCTGCACCTTTACGCGCCAGCACCAACGGCAGACATCGCCTAGCCACTTGTCGGCGGAGCGGTTCTGCTGGCGAATGCCGAAGTGCCCGGCAATCACGCCTTCGCACGGATGCGGGATTTGCGTGTCGAGTTCCTCGCCAAGGCCCAGCTTGACCATCAGAATGCCGAGGTTACGGCCGCGGAAGAGGGCCAGTGCGCGATGTGACGGCACGGCGGCGATCGGCTCGGCGTAGTCGTAATAGTCGCGGAATTTCTCGCCTTCCTCGCTTTCCTTGCCCTCGACGACCTTCGACGACACGACGCCCTGATGCCACAGATAGTCGCGCAGCTTGCCGAGCAACTCGGCCGTTTCGCCGAATTGTTCTGACAGGATGTCGCGGGCGCCGTCGAGCGCAGCCTTGACGTCCGCCACGCCTTTTTCGGCATCGACGAACTTTGCCGCCTCGGCCTGCGGGTCGAGTGTCGGGTCGGCAAGCAAGGCCTGCGCGAGCGGTTCGAGGCCGGCTTCGCGGGCGATTTGCGCGCGCGTGCGCCGCTTTTGCTTGTACGGGAGATAGAGGTCTTCGAGCGTCTGCTTCGTGTCGGCCGCCTCGATGGCGGTGCGCAGCTCGTCGGTCAGCTTGCCTTGCTCGTCGATGTTCGCGAGGATCGCCGCGCGGCGCTCTTCCAGCTCGCGAAGATAAAGCAGGCGTTCTTCGAGCGTACGCAACTGCGTGTCATCGAGGTTATCGGTGACTTCCTTGCGGTAGCGAGCGATGAAGGGCACGGTGGCGCCTTCGTCGAGCAGTTGCACGGCGGCGGCCACCTGACGCGGCTGCACGTTGAGTTCGTCGGCGATGCGTTGAACGATCTGAAGGGCTACGTTTTGCGTCATGAGTGTTGCGAGTTACCCAAGTGCCAGGAGCGGGGCATTTTGCCATAAACCGCGGGCGCGTCCGGGCAGGCAATGTTAAAATTTGGCATCACTCTGCTCAACCTCATGATTTCCTTCGCAAAATTGTTTTCGCGCCAGTCTTTGTGTCGCCATGCCGCGGTGGGCGCGTTCGGCATCGTGACGGCGGCCGCCGTCGTGCCTGGCACGTCGTTCGCGCAGGGGCTCTCGGCGACCGAGGCCGCAGGACGCACGACCGAACAGCTTCGCGTGCCGAAGGTGCCGTTCGATGCCACGGCCGATCGCACACCGTCGCCGGCCAGTGCGGCGAGTGCCGCCATCGCCGAAGATGACAAGCCGGTCGCGTACGACGACGCGCTCGATCTGCACCCCGCTGATGACGACTTCGCCGGCCGCCGTGCGGTGCTCGATCGGCAGCGCGCCTGGATCGACTATCGCTTCGAACAGGCGAAGTACGAGTGTGCGTCGAAGTTCTTCGTGAATTACTGCATCGACAACGCGCGTGACGATCAACGCGCGGCCCTCAAGGCCGTTCGCAGCCAACGGCTGGTGCTGGAAGACCAGGAGCGCAAGGCGCGGGCGCAGGAGCGTGACGAGCGTCTGGCGGAGAAGCGGGCGCAAACGGCGGCCGAAGCGCCGCAGCGCGCGGCGGAGCGTGCGCAGAACGTATCCAATTACCAGACCAAGCAGGCCGAGTATCAGCAGCGTGTGACCGAGCGCACAGGACAGGCGCCGCAGCGTGCCGCCAACGCCGAGCAGTACAATGCCAAGCAGTCCGGGCAGCAGCAGAAGCTCGACGACGCGAAGGCGACGGCAGCGCAAAAAGCGGCTGAGCGCGAAGACAACGTGCGCAAGTTCAATCAGAAGCAGCAGGACGCCATCGAGCGCCAGAAGAAGTCGGATGCGCGCCGCAACGAGTCGCAATCGGGCAGTTCGCCGGCACAGAAGCCGTTGCCGGGGCAGTGAACGCCAGCCCCGGAATCTTTTGAGAGTCGCAGGAGAGTGAGCACGATGCAGCAGGATCTTCACTCCGTCGGGCGCCGCATCATCGAGTTGCAGATCGAACACCGCGATCTCGACTTCCTGATCGACAAGTTGCTGACGGAACCGGCGTACGACGAACTCCGGGTCACACGGCTCAAGAAGCGCCGTTTGAAAATCAAGGACACGATCACCCTGCTGCAAGTGCAGCAAATGCCGGACCAGCCCGCCTGAGCGGGCGTCCCACGCAACGTTTGCGACACGCGTCCGACCGTCGGCGCGATTGCTTTTTTCATTGCCGGCGTCGCGAATCCACTCGATGCGATGCGCGGCACCTTTGAGTTTTCCTGCCGTTTTGACCGATTCCGCCGCCTCCAGCGATTTCCCTGACATCTCCCCGAGCCCCGCCGAGACGCCCACGTTCTATGGACTCAAGCCGCTTGCCGCCAAGCGCGAGCGCGAGTTGCAAGAGATCTTCGGCGACGGCGGGATGCTGGCGCGCACGATCGACGGTTATCGCTCGCGTGAACCGCAGACCGAGATGGCGCGCGCCGTGGCCGCCGCAATGGACACGCACGACACGCTGATTGCCGAGGCCGGTACCGGCACCGGCAAGACCTACGCGTATCTCGTGCCCGCCATGCTGTGGGGCGGCAAGACAATCATCTCGACCGGCACCAAGCACTTGCAGGATCAGATTTTCGCGCGCGACATTCCCACGGTGCGCAAGGCGCTCGCGGTGCCGGTGACGGTGGCCATGCTCAAAGGGCGCGCGAATTACCTCTGTCATTACTATCTCGAGCGCGCCCAGCAGGAAGGACGCTTCGCGTCACGTCATGAAGCGGCCCAGTTGCGCGAGATCACGACGTTCGCGCAAATCACGCACAGTGGCGACAAGGCGGAACTGGCCTCGGTGCCGGAGAATGCGCCCATCTGGGCGCAAGTCACGTCCACCCGCGACAACTGTCTGGGTCAGGAATGCCCGCGCTACAAGGATTGCTTCGTGATGCAGGCGCGCAAGGAAGCGCAGCAGGCGGATCTCGTGGTCGTCAATCATCACCTCTTTTTTGCGGACGTGATGTTGCGCGACACGGGGATGGCCGAGCTGCTGCCGAGCGCGAACACGGTCATCTTCGACGAAGCGCATCAGTTGCCCGAGACCGCCACGCTGTTCTTCGGTGAGACGGTCTCGACCGGGCAGATGCTCGAACTGGCGCGCGACTGCGTGGCTGAGGGGCTGATTCATGCGCGCGATGCGGCAGACTGGGTCAAACTCGGTGCGAACCTCGAGCGGGCGGCGCGCGATGTGCGTTTGACCTTCGGGCAGGACAATACGCGGATGTCGGTCGCACAATTGGCCGACGATCACGAGTTGTTCGGCGCGCTCGATAGCGTGGACGTCGCATTGCAAGACATGATCGAGACGCTCCAGCACCAGTCCGAGCGAGCCGAAGCCTTGGGGACTTGCTTGCGTCGCGCGCTGGAGTTGCATCAGCAGTTGGAACGTTGGCAGACCGGGGCAACGCCGCCCGTGCCAGGCGAGTCGCCGCTGCCGCTGCTGGATCCGGATGCACCGCGTGTCACCGACGGCAAACGCGAAAAGGCGGCCAAGGCGCGCGAGGCGGAAGCTGCGCGGCTGGCGGCCGACGCGAAGGCATCGGGCACTTCGACGGACGAGGGGGCGGCGGAAAAAAACTACACGCCCCCGGAGACGGTACGCTGGATCGAGGTGTTCTCTCAGGCGGTTCAGTTGCATCAGACGCCGCTTTCGATTGCGCCGATCTTCTCGAAACAGCGTGCCGGAGCGCCGCGGGCCTGGATCTTCACGTCAGCTACGTTGTCGGTGAAGGGCAATTTCATGCACTATGCGGCGCAGTTGGGGCTCGATGCGGGCAAGTCGCTCACGCTCGCTAGCCCCTTCGATTATCCGAATCAGAGTCTGCTGTACGTGCCACGCGGATTGCCACAGCCGTCAGCGCCGGGCTTCACCGACGCCGTGCTCGACGCCGCCTTGCCGGTGCTCGAAGTGAGTGGTGGCCGGGCGTTTGTCCTGTGTACGACGTTGCGCGCGGTCAACCGCGCCGCGGAACGTCTGCGTGAGGAGTTCGACCGCCGTGGCTGGCCGTATCCGCTGCTCGTGCAGGGCGAGGCGAGCCGCACCGAACTGCTCGATCGGTTTCGCGCGCTCGGCAACGCCGTGCTCATCGGCAGTCAGAGTTTCTGGGAAGGGGTCGACGTGCGCGGCGAGGCGCTCTCGCTTGTCATCATCGACAAATTGCCGTTCGCGCCGCCGGATGATCCGGTGCTGGCCGCGCGGCTCGACGCGCTCACGAAGAAGGGGCTCAGCCCGTTCGCCGTGCATCAGTTGCCGCAGGCGGTCATCACGCTCAAACAGGGCGCGGGGCGGTTGATTCGTTCTGAACTCGATCGTGGTGTGTTGATGATTTGCGATCCGCGTCTGGTCGACAAGCCGTACGGCCGCCGGATCTGGCAGAGCCTGCCGCCGTTCAAGCGCACGCGCGAGCTACCCATTGTGCGCGGCTTCTTCGATGAGATCGCCGCCGACGCGGGTGACTGACACACCGATGCATTGCTGCGGCCTTCGCCGGACTCGACCTGGCGCATCACGCACCAAAACAAAAAAGCCCTCGCGCGAGCGAGGGCTTTTCGATGGGGCAGACCGAAGCGACGTTCACCGCCAGAGCTGCCACCAGGACTTCTTGTCGCCGCTGGTGTCGGTGCGATGGCCGACTGTCAGATAACCGCTCTTCGGATAGGTTTTTTCCATCACGCGGCGAGCGTCGTCACGCAGTTCGGTCATGCCGAGTTTATCGTACGACTTGATCATGATGCCCAGTGCGTCTTCGAGCGCCGGTGCCTGATCGTAGTCCTTCAGCGCGCTTTGTGCACGATTCACGGCAGCCAGGTACGCACCGCGACGATAGTAGTACTCGGCGGCATGCACTTCGTGGGCGGCCATGGCGTTGACGGCGTAGCGCATGCGCAGCGCGGCGTCGTTGGCGTACTTGCTGCTCGGATAATGCTCGACCAGGTATTTGAAGCTGTCGTAAGCCGCGCGCAGTGCCTTCGGATCGCGCTCGCTGAGATCCTGTCCCGAGAAGCGGCCGAACAGGCCCAGGTCGTCATTGAAGTTGATCAGACCCTTGAGGTAATAGGCGTAATCGATCGACGGGCTGTCCGGATGCAGGCGGATGAAGCGGTCGATGGCGGTGAGGGCCTGCGCCGGCTCGTTGTCCTTGTAATAGGAGTAGGCCGTGTTGATCTGCGCTTGCTGCGCATGCGGGCCGAACGGATCGCGCCCTTCGAGCAGCTCGTAGTACTTGGCGGCCTTCGTGTAGTCGCCGCTATCGAAGCTGTCCTTGGCTTCCGAGTATAATTTGTTCGTCGACCAGCCGGCCGTTTCGTCGACCTTCTCCGGCAGAATGCCGCAGGCGGCAAGGCTGCCGACCACGATTGCGGCCAGCGTCAGGTGTTTGACAAGTTTCAGGGCTTGCATGCTCGTTAGCTTCACTTCTCGATGACCCATTCAATTCTGCCGGATTATAGCGTAACCGCCTCATTTGCCACGGAAAATGCAGAGGATTCGTCTGACGACGACCTCGATTCGCTTTCTGAGGCTTTTCCAACGGCAGCCGACGGCGCCCCTCCCGGTGCTCCCTTATCCGGTTCCGCCTTGTCGGGCGGGGCTGGCGTCAGCGCGCCGCTTGGCGCCACCTTACCCGAGTCGCTGGCCGGGGAGCGACTGGACAAGGCGCTCGCGCAATGTTTTCCCGAATACTCCCGTAGCCGGTTGCAGGCGTGGGTCGAAGACGGCCGCGTCACGCTCGACGGCGAGGCCGCCAAGGTGCGCCAGAAAGTGGCGGGCGGCGAGGCCGTCGTCATCACGCCGGCACCACTGCCCGATCAACTCGCGTTTGCCCCCGAGCCGGTGCCGCTCGACGCCGTCTACGAAGACGCAACACTGGCCGTATTCAACAAGCCGGCGGGCCTGGTCGTGCATCCGGCGGCGGGTAACTGGTCCGGCACCTTGCTCAACGGTCTGTTGTATCGCTATGGCCAAGCGGCCGCCGATCTGCCGCGCGCCGGTATCGTTCACCGGCTCGACAAGGAGACGTCGGGCCTGATGGTCGTGGCGCGCACACTGGTGGCGCAAACCGATCTGGTGCGCCAGTTGCAGGCCCGCACCGTCAAACGCCATTACGCCGCGCTGGTGTGGGGACGCCCGCCGCAGCGCACGGTCGTGGACGCTCCCATCGGTCGCGACCCGCGTGAGCGCACTCGCATGGCGGTCGTGCCCGGGCAGGGCGGTAAGCCGGCGCGCACGCGCGTCGTGACGGTCGCCAGCGCAGAATGGGAAGGTTCCCCGGTGTCGCTCGTGCTTTGCTCGCTCGATACGGGGCGCACACACCAGATCCGCGTTCATCTCTCGCACCTCGGCCATGCGCTGTTGGGCGATCCCCTCTACAAACCCCGTCACAAACGACCGGTGTTGCCGGGCGATTTTGCGCGTCAGGCGCTGCACGCCTGGCGATTGGGGTTGATTCATCCCGAGGATGGCCGTCTCGTGCACTGGCAGGCACCTTTGCCGGATGACCTGCGTGCGCTCGTGGCCGCGCTCGGGCTCGAGTTCGATTTTTCAACGCTCCCCGATTCGCTCGATGACTTCTTCCCTGCCTGAGTCAGACCTGATGCCCGCGGACTGGATCGTCCCCGACTGGCCCGCTCCGGCCAACGTTCGCGCCGTCTTCACGACGCGCGCGGGCGGCGTGAGTCAAGGGCCGCAAGCCACGTTCAACCTGGGGACCAAGGCGGACGACGAGCCGGCCGCCGTGCGGATCAATCGTGCGTTGCTCGCGTCGCGCACGGGCGTACCGTCGGCATGGGTGGCGCAGATCCACGGCCCGCGTGTGGTCGATGCGCGCGCGGCGCTCGAGGCGGCCGATGCCGGCGACCCGCTGCAGGCTGATGCCAGCGCGACGAGCGAGATTGGCCTTGCGAGCACCGTCATGGTGGCGGATTGCCTGCCGGTGCTTCTGTGCGACGCGCAAGGGCGTGCGGTGGCCGCTGCGCATGCCGGCTGGCGCGGACTTTGCGCCGGGGTGATCGAGCAGACAGTGCAGGCATTGCGAGCCCGCTTGCCGAAGGGCGACGCCGATGCGCCGGTCTTGGCGTGGCTCGGCCCTTGCATTGGGCCCCAAGCGTTCGAAGTCGGCCGGGAGGTGAGTGAGGCGTTTCTTGCCGCGGCAACGCCGGACGAGCGTGAAGCGACGCAGTCTGCGTTCGTCCCGCACGGCGATCCCGATGCGGGGAAGTCGTTGGCGGATTTGTGTGCGCTCGCACGGTTGCGACTGGCCCGTGAGGGCGTGACGCAGGTCTCGGGCGGGCAATGGTGTACGGTCGGCGATTCGGCGCGATTTTATTCCTACCGGCGCGACCGGACGACGGGTCGCATGGCGGCACTCGTGTGGCGCACGGCCTGACGCCGATTACCGCGCAAGCGAGTCCGTCCGGGGTTCTGTCACGGCAACGGCGTGGGCGGCGAGCGCGGTGAGGCGTCGCGATCCGACGATGAAGGGACTTGCGCGACGGCGTCATCGGTTCGCGGCGGGCGGGCACGCCGGAGGCGGGCGCCTGCGATGTACAAACAGAGCATCGTCGGCGCGAGGCCACCGCAGACAAAGATGACGATACCCAGTGCGACGGACGGCGCGGTGATGGCGACCATCGCAATGACATAAAGCCAGCCAAGAATGACGATCAGCATTGGGGCAAACGCGCAGGCAAAAATAGGTGGGGCGACGGAAAAATGCACGCAAGACGGACGCTGCAAGCATTGACACACTTGCGCGCGCACGCAAGAATGCTTCGCAGGTGGGGCGTATCGCTAAGCAAGCGCTGCGTGCCGCCGCGTTTCGGGCGCTGGCCCGTGAACGCAACGAACGTGACACTCAGGCTATCATGAATCGCGCCAGTGCCAACTTCGATCCGGCCTCGTTGGCCGCCTCGTTCGCCAAGCAGTTTCCCTCCGCTTCGCTCTCCGCTCAGGACATGTCGCAGTGGTTCACGGCTGCCCAACAACTGTTCGGGGCGCTGCCGGGGGCTGCCGGCTCGTCATTCTCCGGTGCCCCTGGGACACCGTCCGCCGCAAACCCGTTCGCCGGGCTTTTCGATCTCATCGGCAAGGCCGGCAGCCTGCCGCCGCCGACGTCACCGCACGTCGATCCGGCGCGTCTGAATGCCCTTCAGACGGAATATGCGCGCGAATTTTCCGAACTTGTTGCCAGCTTCACGCAGCCCGGACTGGACACGGCGCCGGCCTTGGGAGACCGGCGCTTCGCGGGCGACGGTTGGCGTAATCCGTTCTACGCGATGCCCGCGGCGCTGTATTTGCTCAATGGACGCTTCTTGCTGCGCATGGCCGAACTGGTCGACGCCGACGCGAAAACGCGCGAGCGGATTCGGTTTGCGGTAGAGCAATGGGTGGCGGCCAGTTCGCCGGCCAACTTCATCGCGACCAATCCGGACGCGCAGCAGCGCCTCGTGCAAACGAAAGGCGACAGCCTGCTCACCGGCATGCAGCACCTGCTTGCCGACATGGGCAAGGGCAAGGTGTCGCAAACCGATGAGGCCGCGTTCGAAGTCGGTCGCAACGTGGCGACGACCGAAGGCGCCGTGGTCTTCGAGAACGACCTGATCCAGCTCATCCAGTACAAGCCGCTCACGCCAACGGTGCATCAGCGGCCGCTACTCGTCGTGCCGCCTTGCATCAACAAGTACTACATCCTCGATCTGCAGCCGGAGAACTCGTTGATCCGCTATGCGATCGAGCAGGGCAATACCGTGTTTGTCGTGTCTTGGCGCAATCCCGACGCATCGCTCGCTCACAAGACCTGGGACGACTACGTAGGCGAAGGGCCGATCGCCGCGATCGACGTGGTGCGTGAGATCAGCGGGCAACCGCAGATCAATGCGCTCGGCTTCTGCGTGGGTGGCACGCTGCTCTCCGCCGCGCTCGCCGTGCTGGCCGCGAACGGCCAGAAGGGTGCCAAGTCGCCGGTCGCCAGCGTGACCTTGCTGACCACGCTGCTGGACTTTTCCGATACCGGCGTGCTCGACGTCTTCATCGACGAGCCGCATGTGCAATTCCGCGAGCAGACGATCGGCGGCGGCGCCGGGCATCCGCCGGGCCTCATGCGTGGCGTGGAGCTGGCGAATACGTTCTCGTTCCTGCGCCCGAACGATCTGGTCTGGAATTATGTGGTCGACAGCTACCTGAAGGGCAATGCGCCCCAGCCGTTCGACCTGCTTTACTGGAACGGTGACGGCACCAATCTGCCGGGGCCGATGTTCTGCTGGTATCTGCGCCATCTCTATTTGCAAAACGAACTGAAGCGCCCGGGTGCGGTGCGAACGTGCGGCGTGCCCTTGGATCTGGGCGCCATCGACGCGCCGGCCTATGTGTTCGGCTCACGCGAGGATCACATCGTGCCGTGGACGTCGGCGTTCCGTTCGCTGCCGTTGTTGGGCGGCGAGCGACGCTTCGTGCTGGGCGCTTCTGGTCACATCGCGGGCGTGGTCAATCCGCCGGCCAAGAAAAAGCGCAGCTACTGGCGCAACGACGACGTGGGTACCGATGCCAACGACTGGCTGGCCGGCGCGACGGAGCACCCCGGCAGTTGGTGGAGCGACTGGAGCGAGTGGCTTGCAGGCTACGCAGGAAAACGCGTCAAGGCGCCAAAAGCGTATGGTAATGTTGTTTATGCCCCTATCGAACCGGCGCCCGGTCGCTACGTGAAGGCCAAGGCCTGAACGGGCGGCACCCACGGGCATCCCCCGCGGGTTCGACTCATTTGGAAACGAGGAAAGAGACATGACGGATATCGTGATTGTGTCGGCTGCGCGTACCGCAGTCGGTAAATTTGGCGGCTCGCTCGCCAAGGTGGCGGCGCCGGATCTGGGCGCCATCGTGATCGACGAGGTGCTCAAGCGCGCCAAGCTCAAGGGCGAGGACGTGAGCGAAGTCATCATGGGTCAGGTACTCACGGCCGGCTCGGGTCAGAACGTGGCGCGACAGGCTTCCATCAAGGCGGGTCTGCCTGCGATGGTGCCGGCCATGACCATCAACAAGGTGTGCGGCTCGGGCCTGAAGGCCGTGATGCTCGCCGCGAACGCGATCACCGCGGGCGAGGCCGATATCGTCGTGGCGGGGGGGCAGGAGAACATGAGCGCCGCGCCGCATGTGCTGCCGGGCTCGCGTGACGGCTTCCGCATGGGCGACGCCAAGCTGATCGACACGATGATCGTCGACGGCCTGTGGGACGTGTACAACCAGTTCCACATGGGCATCACGGCGGAGAACGTCGCGAAGGAATACGGCATCACCCGCGAAATGCAGGACGCATTCGCCGCCGCTTCGCAGAACAAGGCCGAGGCCGCGCAAAAGGCGGGCCGTTTCGACGCCGAGATCGTGCCGGTCCTGATTCCGCAGCGCAAGGGCGATCCGCTGGTGTTCAACACCGACGAATTCGTTCGCCATGGCGTGACGGCCGAGTCGCTCGCGGGTCTGAAGCCAGCGTTCGCGAAAGACGGCACGGTGACCGCGGCGAATGCGTCGGGGATCAACGACGGCGCGGCCGCTGTCGTCGTGATGTCGGCCAAGCGCGCCGAGCAACTGGGGCTTACGCCGCTCGCGCGCATTGTCGCGTACGCGAACGCGGGCGTGGATCCGAAGGTGATGGGCATCGGCCCGGTTCCGGCATCGCAGCGTTGCCTCGCGCGTGCGGGGTGGAAGGCCAGCGATCTGGACCTGATGGAAATCAACGAAGCCTTCGCGGCGCAGGCACTGGCCGTGAACCAGCAGATGGGTTGGGATACTTCCAAGATCAACGTGAACGGTGGTGCGATCGCCATCGGACACCCGATCGGGGCGTCGGGCTGCCGTATTCTCGTGACGTTGCTGCACGAGATGGCGCGCCGGGATGCGCGTCGCGGCCTGGCATCGCTGTGCATCGGCGGTGGCATGGGCGTCGCGTTGGCGCTCGAGCGCGTCTGACGCGCATCGGCGAGCGTTCGAAAAAAATCGAATCGGTATCGTCCGTGCGTGCAGTGCGCACGGGCGCACGCTGAAGTCGGCAGGAGACGAAAGGCGCGCGCGGGAACGCGCGGCTTGTGCGTCAGTCAATTGGCAGTCGCAACAGGCGGCAGAGATGCCGCTATTTTGGGGGAAGCTTTCCATGACTCAACGCATTGCATATGTGACAGGTGGGATGGGCGGTATTGGTACGTCCATTTGCCAGCGGCTGCACAAGGATGGCTTCAAGGTGGTGGCGGGTTGCGGGCCGAATTCGCCGCGCCGCGTGAAGTGGCTGGAAGACCAGAAGGCGATGGGGTTCGACTTCATCGCGTCCGAAGGTAACGTTGGCGACTGGGAATCCACGACGGCCGCGTTCAACAAGGTCAAGGCCGAGGTCGGCGAGGTCGACGTGCTGGTGAACAACGCGGGCATCACGCGCGATGTCGTCTTCCGCAAGATGACCCGCGAGGACTGGGATGCCGTTATCGACACCAACCTCACGAGCCTGTTCAACGTGACCAAGCAGGTCATCGAGGGCATGTGCGAGCGTGGTTGGGGCCGCATCATCAACATTTCGTCGGTCAACGGGCAAAAGGGGCAGTTCGGTCAGACCAACTACTCGACGGCCAAGGCCGGTATCCACGGCTTCACGATGTCGCTGGCACAGGAAGTGGCGACCAAGGGCGTCACGGTCAACACGGTGTCCCCGGGGTATATCGGGACGGACATGGTGCGCTCGATTCGTCAGGACGTGCTGGACAAGATCGTGGCCACGATTCCGGTCAAGCGCCTGGGCGAACCGGGTGAGATCGGGTCCATCGTGGCGTGGTTGGCATCGGAAGACTCCGGCTTCTCGACGGGGGCGGATTTCTCGCTCAACGGTGGCCTGCACATGGGCTAAGCGGGATCGGGGCGTAGGGGGCGCGACGGGCGACACCCGCGCCGCGCGCCCCGTTGCGGGTTAGGGCTTTGCCGCATAGCAGCAAACGTCCTAGAATCGATAATATGTGACTAACCCCGACCGCCGGTCGGGGAAGTCCTTCATAAAAGCAGGAAACCCACCGCATGGCCGCGAGCAAGAAGACTGACGAACGCCTGATCAAAAAGTATCCGAACCGGCGTCTGTACGATACCCAGACCAGCACGTACATCACCCTTGCCGATGTGAAGCAATTGGTACTCGAGACCGAGGAGTTCAAGGTCGTCGATGCCAAGTCGGGTGAGGATCTGACGCGCAGCATTCTGCTGCAGATCATTCTGGAAGAAGAAACCGGTGGCGTGCCGATGTTCTCGAGCGCCATGCTGTCGCAGATCATTCGTTTCTATGGGCATGCGCTGCAGGGCATGATGGGCACGTATCTCGAGAAGAATATCCAGACGTTCATCGAAATTCAGAACAAGCTGGCCGATCAGTCGAAGGGCATCTACGAAGGCGCGTCCTTCAACCCGGACGTCTGGGCGCAATTCATGAACATGCAGGCGCCGATGATGCAGGGCATGATGACCAACTACATCGAGCAGTCGAAGAACCTGTTCGTGCAGATGCAAGAGCAGATGCAGACCCAGGCGAAGTCGATGTTCAATACGTTCCCGTTCCCGGGAGCGCCGGGCGCTCCGGGCGACCCGAACAAGAAGCCCTGACGGTTTGGCCGACGTTGCGATGGGGCACGGGGCGCGCAACGTCGCGATCGGCAACATAGTTGGAACGCCCCACGGGCGAACAGGGTAAAATACGCGGTTGTTCGCCGCGAGGGACTTCTTGCGGCGGTTTCGGCGGCAGGCAGGATCTGCGTCTCGCGCGGTGTTTCGGCATTGTGGGGGATGCGCCAGGAGTGGCTGAGGTCGCTGCTTCGCCGGTCGATCGTTCCCCGTATTTTCTAGATCAGGATTTCGCCCCATGTCCCGCCCATCGCCCGCCGGCACCCCCAAGGTCGGCTTCGTTTCGCTCGGATGCCCCAAGGCGCTGGTCGACTCCGAGCAAATCCTGACGCAACTGCGTGCCGAAGGTTACGACATCGCCGGTACCTATGACGGTGCCGATCTCGTGGTGGTCAATACTTGCGGCTTCATCGACGACGCCGTTCAGGAAAGCCTCGACGCCATCGGCGAGGCGCTGGCCGAAAACGGTAAGGTGATCGTCACCGGTTGCCTGGGCGCCAAAAAGGACGCCGCCGGTCAGGACATCGTAACGGCCGTGCACCCGAAGGTGCTGGCCGTCACCGGTCCCCACGCCCTGGGCGAAGTGATGAGCGCGGTGCATACGCATCTGCCGAAGCCGCACGACCCCTTCTCCGATCTTGTGCCGCCCGCCGGCATCAAGCTTACGCCGCGTCATTACGCGTATCTGAAGATCTCCGAAGGCTGCAACCATCGCTGCACGTTCTGCATCATCCCGTCGATGCGCGGCGATCTCGATTCGCGCCCGGTGGCCGAAGTGATGCTCGAGGCCGAGAACCTTTTCAAGGCCGGTGTGAAGGAGCTGTTGGTGATCTCGCAGGACACCAGCGCCTATGGTGTCGACGTGAAGTACCGCACCGGTTTTTGGGCGGGGCGTCCGCTCAAGACTCGCATGACCGAACTGGTCACGGCGCTGGGCGAACTGGCCAAGCAGTACGGCGCCTGGGTGCGGTTGCATTACGTCTACCCGTACCCGCACGTCGACGAGATCATTCCGCTGATGGCCGAAGGCCACATCCTTCCGTATCTCGACGTGCCGCTGCAACACGCCCATCCGGATGTGCTCAAGCGCATGAAGCGCCCGGCCTCGGGGGAGAAGAATCTCGAGCGCATTCAGGCGTGGCGCAAGCTGTGCCCGGATCTGACGATCCGCAGCACCTTCATCGCAGGTTTCCCGGGTGAAACCGAGGCCGAGTTCGCGTATCTGCTGGACTTCCTTCGCGAGGCCGAACTGGACCGCGTGGGTTGTTTCGCCTATTCGCCGGTCGAGGGGGCCAAGGCCAACGAATTGCCGGGTGCCTTGCCAGACGAAGTGCGCGAGGAGCGCCGCGCGCGCTTCATGGAAGTGGCCGAAGAGATCTCGGCGCAGCGCCAGCAGCGCAAGGTCGGCACGACGATTCAGGTCATCGTCGACGAGATCAATCAGGACGGTGGGGTGGCGCGCTCGGCGGCCGACGCCCCCGAAATCGACGGCCTCGTGTACATCGAGCCCACGCCCACGGCGGCCAAGCGCCTGAAGGTCGGCGAGTTCGTGAACGTGACGGTGACTGGCGCCGACGGCCACGATCTGTGGGGCGAGGTGGTCTGATGGCGCTCACGCATACGTCAACAGGTCCGCAAGTGCTGGCCATGGGCGAAGCCATGGTCGAGTTCAACCAGTCGCCCGACGACCCCCGCCAGTATTTGCAGGGCTTCGGCGGCGACACGTCCAACTTCGCCATCGCTGCGCGTCGCCAAGGCGTCAACACGGGCTTCGTGAGCGCGCTCGGCGACGACCGCTTCGGTCGCATGCTGCTCGATTTGTGGCGTGAGGAAGCCGTCGATACGGACGCCGTTCGCGTCGATGCGCAGGCTCCGACCGGCGTCTATTTCGTGTCCCACGACGCGAGCGGGCACCATTTCGACTATCTGCGCGCGGGCTCCGCCGCGAGCCGTTACCGGCCCCAGGATCTGCCGCGCGAAGCGTTGGCGAGCGCATCTTTCCTGCACCTGTCGGGGATCAGCCTGGCGATCAGCGCGAGCGCTTGCGACGCCGCTTTCGAGGCGATGTCGACGATTCGCGCCGCCGGCGGCAAGGTGTCGTTCGATACGAATCTGCGCCTCAAGCTGTGGCCGTTGGCCCGCGCCCGCGCCACCATGCGCGAAGCCTTCAGCCTGACCGACGTCTGCCTGCCGAGCTGGGACGACGTGACGGCGGTCACTGGGCTGGACGATCGCGATGCGATCCTTGACGCACTGCTCTCGTATGGCGTGAAGGTCGTGGCGCTCAAGCTGGGTCGCGAGGGTTGCTATGTCGCCACGCCGGACGAGCGTCGTATCGTCGCGCCATATCCGGTAAAGGCCGTTGACGCCACCGGGGCCGGCGATTGCTTTGGCGGCGCTTTCGTGGCCCGTCTGGCGCTGGGCGACGATCCGTTCGCGGCGGCGCGCTACGCCAACGTCTGCGCAGCGTTGTCGACAACCGGTTACGGCGCAGTCGCGCCCGTACCGCGCGCCGAGCAGGTGCTCCAGACACTGGCGGGCTGATCCGCATCAATGCTTGACCTACCGGGGCACGTCGATGCTCCGGTTTCCCCTCGCTTCGCTTTCCCCCGACTTCCGTCGCTTGCGCCACTTCCCGCCACTTCCCGCCGCGTCCCGCCGCAGCGCAATGCGTGGCACCCGACACGGCCGCCGCCCCCGCAAGCTCGCTCATCGAAGTTTCCCTCCACTGCGTCTGCCATCGCGGTAACCCCTGCGGCGCTATACTCATTGCCAACTGAAATTCACCCGGAGAAGAGACATGCAACGAGAAGTCGTGATCGTCAGCGGTGTGCGCACCGCGATTGGAGATTTTGGCGGCAGCCTGAAGGATTTCGCGCCGACGCAGCTCGGTGCCATCGTCGCCCGCGAGGCCATGGCGCGCGCCCAGGTGGGCGGTGACGACGTCGGCCACGTGGTGTTCGGCAACGTCATTCATACCGAACCCAAGGACATGTATCTGGCTCGCGTGGCGTCCATCGAGGCGGGCGTTAGCCAGCATGCGCCCGCGATGACCGTCAATCGCCTGTGCGGCTCCGGTCTGCAGGCGGTCGTTTCTGCCGCGCAGTCGATTCTGCTGGGCGACACTGACGTGGCGATGGCGGGCGGCGCGGAGAGCATGAGCCGCGCGCCGTACGTGATGCCGGGTGCCCGCTGGGGCACGCGCATGGGCGAATCGCGTCTGGTCGACATGATGCTCGGCGCGTTGCACGATCCCTTCGCCAATATTCATATGGGCGTGACGGCAGAGAACATCGCGAAGAAATGGGGTATCACGCGCGACGATCAGGATCGTCTCGCGGTCGAATCGCATCAACGCGCCGCGCGCGCCATGGCTGCGGGCTATTTCAACGACCAGATCGTCCCTATCGCGATCAAGTCGAAGAAGGGCGAGGTGTCGTTCACCGCCGACGAACATGTGCGTGCGGAAGTGACGCTGGCCGACATGGCGAAGCTGCGCCCCGTGTTCGAGAAGGACGGCACCGTCACGGCCGGGAACGCCTCGGGGCTTAACGATGCGGCCGCCGCGCTGATTCTGATGGAACGCGCCGAAGCCGAGCGTCGCGGCGCCAAGCCGCTCGCGCGCCTGGTCAGCTACGCCCACGCCGGGGTCGATCCGAACTATATGGGCATTGGTCCGGTGCCAGCGTCGCGCAAGGCGTTGGAGCGCGCCGGGCTCAAGGTTGGCGACATCGATGTGGTGGAAGCCAACGAAGCATTCGCCGCGCAGGCGTGCGCGGTCACGCGCGACCTCGGGTTCGATCCGGCCAAGGTGAATCCGAACGGTTCCGGCATTTCGCTGGGCCACCCGATCGGCGCGACTGGTGCCCTGATCACGGTCAAGGCGTTGCACGAGTTGCAGCGTATCGGCGGGCGCTATGCACTGGTGACGATGTGCATCGGCGGCGGCCAGGGCATTGCCGCCGTGTTCGAGCGCGTGTAAGTTACTCCCGGGGGCCGGTGTCGTTGCCGGCCCGAGTCTTTCCGGAGCCGTAATGACGCAAGACAACCGTAAGCCCCTCGACACGCCGGAAGCCAATGGCTGGCATTGGCAAACCAATATTCTGCATACGGACACCCACGTGCCGGCCGGTTTCGCCGCGATGCCGGTGCCGGTGGCCCGCGCATCGACGGTGATCTTCCCCGATCTGGCCGCCATGCGCTCGCTCGACTGGAAGAACGACAGCCAGTGGCGCTACGGTCTGCATGCCACGCCCACATCGATGGAGTTGATGCGGCGCTTGGCGGCGCTCGAAGGCGGCAAACACTGCCTGCTGTTCCCGTCGGGACTTGCCGCGATCTCCAATGTGTACTTTGGCCTCGTCAAGAGCGGTGACGATGTCCTTATTCCAGACAACGCCTACGGTCCGAACCGAGAGCACGGTGACTGGCTCGCCGAGTCGTTCGGCATCACCGTGCGCTACTACGATCCGATGATCGGTGACGGTATCGGCGCGCTGATTCAGTCCAACACGAAGGTGATCTGGCTCGAGGCCCCGGGCTCGGTGACGATGGAAGTCCCCGACGTGCCGGCCATCGCGCGCGTGGCGCGCGAGCGGGGCGTACTCACGGCCATTGACAATACATATTCCGCCGGCCTGGCATTCCGTCCGTTCGACCACGGGGTGGACATCTCGGTGCAGGCCCTCACCAAGTACCAATCGGGCGGTAGCGACGTGCTGATGGGCTCGGTCGTGACCGTCGACGATAACGTGCACCACCGTCTGAAGCAGGCGCGCATGCGCATGGGCGTGGGCGTGTCAGCCGACGATTGCAGCCTCGTGTTGCGCAGTCTGCCGAATATGCAGCTACGTTTCGAGGCGCACGATCGTGCCGCGATGACGCTGGCGACGTGGCTGGGCACCCGTCATGAAATCGCGGCCGTGCTGCATCCGGCATTCGAGGATTGCCCCGGCCATGCGCATTTCCATCGCGACTTCACGGGCGCGGGTGGTCTGTTCTCCGTGGTGTTCGACGAGCGCTACACGCCGGCGCAAATCGACGCATTCATCGAAGCGCTTCGCTTGTTCAAGATCGGTTTCAGTTGGGGGGGCGCGCACAGCCTGGTGGTGCCCTATCGCGTGCCGTCCATGCGCTCGGCAACGCCGTGGCCGCATAAGGGCGCGCTGGTGCGCTTCTATGTCGGTCTCGAAGACGTGCGCGATTTACAGGCCGATATCGAAGCCAGTCTGACGGCGCACCTCGGCGCCTGAGGAAGGGAACGCGCGCCCACGAAGGGCGCTGCATCGTCGGCGCATCGCGCCGGCGATGTCAGTCCTTGCGGAACAGCGAGAGCAGGGCGTCCAGACCTGCGTAATTCAACGCGACAGACGCCTTCTCCCGCACCACCGGTTTCGCGCGAAACGCCACCGACAGCCCGGCGATGGCCATCATCTGCAGGTCGTTCGAGCCATCGCCCATGACGATTGCCTGAGCAGCGCTGACACCGAGCTGTGTCGCCACTTCGGTCACGGTGCGCGCCTTGACCTCGGCGTTGACGATCTCGCCGAGCACTCGGCCCGTGAGCTTGCCGTCGACGATCTCCAGCGTATTGGCGCGGGCGACATCCAGGTTCAGACGCGCCTTCAGTCGCTCCGTGAAGAACGTGAAGCCGCCGGACACCAGCAGCGTGCGGATGCCGAGTGCCTGAACGCCGCGCAACATGGTTTCGGCGCCGGGCGAGAGTTGCAGGCGCTCGTCGAAGACCTTTTCCAGGGCGCTCGCGTCAAGTCCCTTGAGCAGCGCCACGCGCCGCGTGAGGCTCTCGTTGAAGTCCTTGATCTCGCCGCGCATGGCGGCTTCCGTGATGGCCGAGACTTCCGCCTTCAGCCCACAGTAGTCGGCAATTTCGTCGATGCACTCGATGGTGATGAGCGTCGAGTCCATGTCCATGGCCACGAGCTTGAAGTCTGTGAGGCGTCGGTGGCTGTCGACGAGCACGGTGTCGACTTCGTGCTGCTGTGCGAACGCCCCCATCGCCGCGCGCAGGGCGGGCGTGTCGACGACATCGGCAATACGCGCCGCGCCTGGCGTGAACGTGACGTTGGCGCCGGGTACGAAGGCGCCGACGGCCGCCTGCAGATGCGGCGGGAAGGTCGTGGCGGGTGCGGTGGGCGTAGTGGACGTAGTGGGCGGGGTGCCGCCCAGAATGACGAGATCGTTGGCCATCTTGAAGTCGAGAGTCTTGCGTTTTGCGTGCGATCGACATTCTACCGGGTTGCGGCGAGCCGACGCTGGTTTCCCGACGTCTCCCCACGATGTCCCGCCATATCGGGCTTCGCGCATCTCCCGGATGCCTTGCTTCAGCCGTCGTGCGCGATACGGCGTGCGTGGCTCGGCGGGAGTGCATCGAACTTGTGCCAGACGCGTCGCAGATGTCGGCTCGAACCAAAGCCGGTGCGCTCGGCGATATGTTCCAGGTCGAGCTGGCTGTTGCCGAGCATCTCGCGCGCGAGCGCGATGCGCAGCCGATGCAGGTAATCGATGGGCGCGACGCCGGCGTGCTCGCGAAAGAGTCGCGTCACGTGCCGTTCGCTGGCGCAGGCGATGTCCGCCATCGAGGCGAGTGTCCAGTCGTGCGCGGGATCGGCGGCGATGGCATCCTGCACGCGATGCAACGCTGGGTGCAAATGGTTGCGGCCTTCCAGCCACGGCGACAACTGCGGGTCGGCGCCCGCGCGCCGGGCGTAGACGACCATCTGCCGCGCGACGGCCGCCGCACACAACGGGCCGGTGGCGTCGGCGATGAGCGTCAACATCAGATCCAGGCCGGTCGTGACACCGGCACTCGTCCACACGTTTGCGTCATGCACGTAAAGTCGATTGTCGGCCACCCGGGCGCTGGGGGCCAGCGCGCGCAGGGCGTCGCAACTGCCGTGGTGCGTGGTGCAGGCGCGGGCGTCGAGCAGTCCTGCGCGCGCGGCCAGCAAGGCGCCCGTGCAGATGCAGGCCAATTGATGCGTGGGGCGCACGACCCGCCGAAGCCACGCGATGGCAAGGGGTTCGGCGTCTTCGGTGGGCGCCGCGGAATGGTCAGGTGTCGTGCCGCCGTCCGCCGCCCATACCGGCAGTGGCTTCTCGACCGTTCCCGTGACGACCAGCCAGGCGTCGTCGGGCACGTTGTCCGGCAAGATGTCGAGCGGCGAGACGTACAAGCCGATCGAGGTGGCGACTGAGCGCTGCGTGCCGACGTAGTGCAACACGAAGCGCACGTCGTCCTGCTGGTGATTGGCCATGCGCAAGGCTTCGGCGGGGGCCGCCACGTCGAGCAGCAGCGCGTCGGGCATGACCAGCAGGTAGACGGGTTGCAGTCGCGGCATGGCGGCAGGCGTTCAGGTCAGATTCGGACAGCGGGGGCAAGGCGGGTTGATCACGACATTACACCGCGGCGAGCGCTTCCTCAACCGTCACGATGCGTGCGAAGCGATCGACGAGCACCGTTTCCGTGCGCTCCTTCAGCTCGGCCACCGACAGCTCACGCCCGGTGCGCGGGTGCTGCATCGGGAACGTGAGGGTGGCTTCGGTGACGAAGTCCACGGCGTAACCCGCGTCGGACGCCGCGCGCGTGGTTGTCTCGCAGCATTGCTCGGTACGGATGCCGGAGACGATCAGGCGCGTGATGCCATGCTCGACGAGCCACGCGCCGAGCGTGGAGCCGGCCAGGGCACTATGCTTGACCTTGTCCACCGTTAACGCCGGGGCGATATGGAGTTCTTCGAGCGTGCGAACGAAGCCGGAATCGCGCGAGAACGCGCCCGACCCGATGTGGAAGACCTGCACGATCGGCACGCCGCGCGCCACGGCACCGTCGACGAGGGCCTGCTGACGGTCGAAATACGTGGCGAGATCGTCTTCACGCCAGTACGGGCGTTGGCGAAACGACTCCTGGGCGTCGATGACGAGCAGGGCGGTACGGGCGGTGTGGGCAGCTTGGCTTTGCGACATGAGGGACTCTCCGTGAGGTGGGAACCGATGGCACCATCTTACGGCGTCCCCTGACGCCTCGACAGGCCGCCTCCAGACCGGAACCGGACCGATCCGGACATTGTGTTTGGCGGCCCCGTCGCCCTCGTGGGCTGACGTTGTCAGCGGCGCGTCGGACCTTCAGATCGCGGCGCTGGTGCCAATGCCTGCGGCTTGCGCGCGTTGATAGAGGGCGGCGGCAAGGGCAACGTCCTGCGCGCCCATGCCAAGCGACTTGAAGACTGTGACGGCTTCGGCATCGGTGCGCCCGGGATGATGGCCAATGACCAGCTCGCCGAGTTCCGCGAGCAGATCGGCCGGTCCGATGCTGCCCGCGGCAGCGGCGGCGAGATAGTCGCCGGATTCGTTGATCGTCGACTCGCGCCGGTCGACGAACAGTTGCGCGCGCGCCATGAGCGCCGTGTCGGCCTCGCGGTGACGCGGCGTGCTGCTGCCCACCAGATTGACGTGCGTGCCCGGCGCGATCCAGTCCGCTTGCAGCACCGGTTCCGTGGCGTTGGTCACCGTGACCACGATGTCGGCGTCTCGCACGGCTGCTTCGACGCTCTGCGCGGCTTCGAGGCGAAAATCATAGTTCGGCTGCTCCTTGTCGACAAACGCCTGTGCGGTGGCGAGCGAGCGGCTCGCCACGCGCACGTGCTGCAGCTCGCGCGCCGCGGCGAGTGCCGCGAGATGCCAGTGGGCCTGATGACCGGCGCCGATCAGCGCGAGACGGCTGGCGTTGTGGCGGGCGAGCCGACGTGTCGCGAGCCCCGTCACGGCGGCAGTGCGAATGCCCGTGATCTCCGCCGCGTTCATGACCGCGAGGAGTTCCCCCGTCAGCCCGCTCATCAACAGCACGCACCCTTGATGTGGATCTTTGCCTTGGGCGCTATTGCCGGGAAAGAAGGTGCCGACCTTCGCGCCGTAGACTGGTATGCCGGACGCCGTGCCACCCAGGAACGCAGGCATCATACCGAGCATGCCCTTGGCCCCGAGCGCTTCCGGTGGGCGAATGATCTGACGCAACGGCAGGGGAATCTGCTTGCGGGCCAGCGCGCCGAACATATCGGACATGACGGGAATCGCGTCGGCCACGGGCATGAGCGCGGCGATTTGCGTGGCGTCGAGCAGCAAGACAGGCGGCGTGGGGGAGGTGGCGGACATGCGAAATCCTGGTGACGTTGCTGGAAAATGCCGGAAGCAGCCGCAGGCCAAGCGACGACGCGACCGTCGGGTCGCGTCGGGGTGCGGCTGCGGCGTGATGCCGTGCGAAGGCAGCGCGACGCCGCTCAGCCGTTCGCTTCCGCCGCGAGGGCGGCTTCGATGTGCCGGTTGAACGTTGCCGTGTCGGTATTGGTGCCGCACAGCAGGACGCCCACGCGTTTGCCCATGAGCTTTTCGCGCAGGGGCCCCATCAATGCGGCGGTGGCAGCGGCACATGCCGGCTCCACGGCGAGCTTCAGTTGGCGGAACAGCGTGAGCATGCCCGCGCGCATCTCGTCGTCGGTGACGGTGACCAGTTCGTCGATATGGCGTCGGCACAGCGTGTAGCTGTACAGCTCGGTGTGCGGCGCCATCAGGCTGTCGGCAATGCCGCTCATCGGCCCCATCTTGACCGGACCGCCTGCGGCGAAGCTCTGAGCCATCGCATCGGCACCCGCCGGCTCCACGCCATACACCTGCACGTGCGGGGCGAACAGCTTGAACGCTGTCGCCACCCCGGCAATCAGCCCGCCGCCACCGATGGGCACGATCACGGCGTCGAGGTCGGGGGCTTGCTGCGCCCACTCGTAACCGAGCGTGGCCGTGCCCAGCACGGTGCGGTAACCGTTGAAAGGATGCACGAAGTAACGGCCTTCCTCCTGCTCCACGCGCTTGACCACCTCGAACGCTTCATGCACGTTCTCCGCCAACATCAGATCCGCGCCGTATTCGCGGCACAGGGACGAGCGTGCCGGGCTGGCGGTCTTGAGCATGACCGTCTTGGCCCCGACACCCATCGCGCGCGCGGCATAGGCGACCGCCACGGCATGATTGCCGGCGGATACGCACGTCACGCCCGCTTCGCGCTGCGCTTCGTCGAGCGAGAGCAGGTTCGAGAACGCGCCGCGCGCCTTGAACGTCCCCGACGCCTGCAGCAGCTCGTACTTGAACGTCACCCGCGTGTCGCCCAGCGTCGGAAAGTCGTTGCGCGTGAACACTGGCGTGGTTCGCACATAGGGGCGCAGCTTTTCGTGGAGTTCGGCAATGGCGTCCCGGGTCGGAACGGGTTGCGTGTCGATGGTTTCGGCGTGCGGGGCAGGGGTCAGTTGCGTCACTTGGACAGGGTCTCCGTAGTCGTGGAATCCCCGGGGACGGGCGCACACCGGTGAACGCATGTGCGCCTCGGCGCCCGGGGGGCGCTGGGCCGTCGCTGAAATCAGCGCAGGCCGAGCTTACGGGTGCGCAGCAGCGCGGTAATGCTGATAAGGGCAGCGAAAATCAGATAAAAGCTCGGCGCGAGCTTGTTGCCGGTAGCGCCGATGAGCCACGTGATGATGAACGGGGCGAAACCGCCGAACACCGTTGCTGCGATGTTATACCCGAGCGAGAGGCCGGTGGTGCGCACCTGCACCGGAAACAATTCCGTGAGCAGGGCGGGCAGGGCGCCGAAGTACGTTGTCATCAGCAGGCCGAGCACGATCTGGAACACCATCAGCGCGCCGAACGTCGGGTGCGCATCGAGCAGGCTGAACATCGGGTAGACCAGTACCAGCAATGCCACGGCGGCCGTGAGCATCGGTTTGATCCGGCCATGCGTATCCGACCAGTGGCCGACGATGGGCGCCACGATCAGTTGCACCACGCCGGTGAGCAGTACCGCCGAGAACGCGGCCGACGACGGCAGGCCCAGTTGCTTCACGGCATACGTGGGCATGTAGAGCACCAGGTACGTCGCCACGGTGGCCATCACAACCACGCCAATGGCGAGCAGCAGCCGTTCCTTCTGACTCGCGAACGTGTCGCGCAGCGGGCTTTGCGTGGGCTCGATGTCGAGGAACTCGGGCGTCTCGTCCAGACGGCGGCGAATGTAATACGCGACCGGGCCGATCAGCAGGCCGAAGAAGAACGGCACGCGCCAGCCCCACGACATCATGGCCTCCGGCGACAGATTACCGGTCAGCAGCGCGCCGAACCCCGCGGCGAGCAGCGTGGTCAGCCCTTGCGAGGCGACCTGCCAGCTCGAGAAGAAGCCGCGGCGTTTCGGTGCGTGCTCGGCGAGAAACGCAGTGGCGCTGCCGAATTCGCCGCCCGCCGAGAAGCCCTGCACCATGCGGGCGATGACGATGCCGACCGGTGCCAGCACGCCGATGGTGGCGTACGTGGGCATGAGCGCGATGAGCAGCGTGCCGACCATCATCATCAGAATCGACAGGGTGAGGGCCGCCTTGCGACCGGCGCGGTCGGCATAGGCGCCGATCACAATGGCGCCCAGCGGCCGCATGAAGAACGACACGCCGAACGTACCGAGGGTGAGCAGCAGCGATACCGTGTCGTTGCCGGTCGGGAAGAACAGTTTGGCGATGGTCACGGCGAAAAAGCCGTACACCACGAGATCGAACCACTCGAGCGCATTACCGATCGAGGCCGATACGATCACACGCCACGCGTGCGGGGAAGTGCGGGCGGCCGGGGCCGTCGCGTTGGGGGCTGCGCTTGCGCTCATGGGCGAGATCTCCAATACCTGTCTGGCGTACGTGATTGTTATCTTGCGGAGGAATGTCCTGTGCGCCCTTGCGATAGGCGTCTGCTACTGCGTAAGGCATGTTGCAAGGCAACGGGCCGCATCCGGCAGTCGGAATACGGCCCCGTCAAACGTTCGTCGACGCGCCGGCCTGCGCGAGTCGGGCGTGGGTTCAGACGCCGACGGTGTTGCTGTGGATCAACTTGCGCAGGAACGATTCGCACTGCGCGATCTGTTCGAGCGACACGAACTCGTTGGGCTTGTGGGCTTGTTCGATATTGCCAGGGCCGCACACAATCGACGGCACGCCTGCGCGTTGGAACTGACCGGCTTCGGTGCCATAAGCGACCTTGCGCTTGTCGGTGTCCTTGGTCAGCGCGCGCACGAGTTGCGTGATCGCGTCCTGCTCCGAAGCGTCCAGTGCCGGGGCCGCGGCAATCCGCTTGAACTCGATACCCGCGTTCGGGTGCTCTTTCTGCATCTTCGGGATCAACTCGTCCGTGGCGTATTGCTGAATGCGCTGGAAGATCCCGTCGGCATCCACGCCCGGCAGGTTGCGGTATTCGAAGACGAACTCGCACAGCGCCGGAATCGTGTTGAGGGCGATACCGCCCGAGATCGTGCCCGTCTGCGCCGTGGTGAACGGCACGTCGAACAACTCGTCGAACGGACCGTTCTGCTTGAAGTGATCGGCCAGATCGCGGATGTAGCAGATCAGGCGCGCGGCGTATTCGATCGCGTTCGAGCCCTTCGGCGTGAGCGACGAGTGCGCCGCATGACCGCGCACACAGCACTGGTAGGCGTTGATGCCCTTGTGAGCGACGATCACGCGCATGCTCGTCGGCTCGCCGACGATACAGCCGTCCGGGCGAATACCGCGCTCACGCAATGCGGCGAGCATGACCGGCGCGCCCACGCAACCGATTTCCTCGTCGTAGGAGAACGCGAAATGGAACGGCGTCTTGAGTTTGGCGTCGCGCATTTCCGGTAGCAGCGTCATGACCGAGCCGATGAAGCCCTTCATGTCGCACGTGCCGCGGCCGTACAGGTTGCCGTCGCGCACCACTGGCTTGAACGGATCGGTGTCCCATGGCTGACCGTCGACCGGCACCACGTCGGTGTGGCCCGAGAGCACGATACCGCCCTGGGTGTTGCCATCCGCGGCCGGCAGCGTCACGAACAGATTGGCCTTGCGCTGGGTGGCGTCGTAAGACAACCACGGCTCGACGCCAGCGTGCTTGAGGCTGTCGCGCACCGTCTCGATCAGGCCGAGGTTCGATTCGCGGCTGGTGGTGTCGATGCTGACCAGCTTCGTGATCCAGTCGAGCGATGCCGGCTGGGCCTCGTTGGCAACCTGCGGGGCGATGGCTTGGGGGGAAGCGCTTGTCATTCGAATCTCCGGGAATCTCCAGTCATACGTCGCTACGTACCGGCACTGGGGAAATATTACTCAAAAACAATTTAGACGTAAAAGGTTGAGTGAACAACCATTCCCGCCTTGTGGGAAAAGACGCGCCGGGCTTGGGTTGCCCCGGGGCATGCGAGCGTCAGGCCGCTTTGGCGTTCGGCGTGCCGAGCGCGCGCAGTGTCTCCTTGATCGCGCGGACGCGATCGGTCAGTTGCACGTGCTTTGCTTCGATGCGCAGCTTGTCCTGTCCCGCGAGCTTGATATGGCGATGCGTCTGCACCAGCGCGATGATGCGCATCGGATCGACGGGCGGTGTCGGCTCGAATTGCAGGGCGATGGCGTCTTCGCTCGCGTCGATCTTGACGATACCCAGTGGCTTGGCGAGCAGTCGCAGGCGGTGCGTCTCGATCAGCGCCTGCGCCTGCTGCGGCAGCTTGCCGAAGCGATCGACGAGTTCTTCCTGGATCGTGTCGATGGCGTCGGCGTGGGTGCCGTTGGCCAGGCGCTTGTACAGCGAGAGGCGCTCCTGTACGTCGCCGCAGAAGTCGCTCGGCAAGATGGCCGGGACATGCAGATTGATCTCGGTGGTCGCCGAGAGCGGCGCGGTGAGATCCGGTTCGCGTCCGGCTTTCAGTGCGCTCACGGCGTCGGCCAGCATGTCGGTGTAGAGCTGGAACCCGATGTCGTGAATTTCGCCCGATTGCTTGTCGCCCAGCACTTCACCCGCGCCGCGAATCTCCAGGTCGTGCATCGCGAGATAGAAGCCCGCGCCGAGTTCTTCCATCTGCTGAATCGCTTCGAGACGCCGCTGTGCCTGCTTGGTCAGCGCCTTCGGATCGTGGACGAGCAGATAGGCATAGGCCTGGTGGTGCGAGCGCCCGACGCGCCCGCGCAACTGGTGCAATTGCGCCAGACCGAACTTGTCCGCGCGATGCATCAGAATCGTGTTGGCGGTCGGCACGTCGATGCCGGTCTCGATGATGGTGGTACACAGCAGCACGTTGGCGCGCTGCGAGACGAAGTCGCGCATCACGCGTTCGAGATCGCGTTCGTGCATTTGTCCGTGCGCCACGACGATACGGGCCTCGGGCACCAGGGCTTCCAACTGTGCCTTGCGGTTCTCGATGGTTTCGACTTCGTTGTGCAGGAAGTACACCTGTCCGCCGCGCTTGAGTTCGCGCAGCATGGCTTCGCGGATGACGCCATCCTCTTCGCGGCGCACGAAGGTCTTGATCGCCAGACGCTTCTGCGGTGCGGTCGCGATGACCGAGAAGTCGCGCAGGCCTTCGAGCGACATGCCGAGCGTACGGGGAATCGGGGTGGCGGTCAGGGTGAGCACGTCCACCTCGGCACGCAGCGCCTTGAGGGCTTCCTTCTGCCGCACGCCGAAACGATGTTCTTCGTCGATGATGACGAGGCCCAGACGTTGGAACTGGATGTCGTTCGACAGCAGCTTGTGCGTGCCGATCACGATATCGACTTGTCCCTCGTTGATGGCCTTCACGCTCGCGTTCACTTCCTTGGTCGTCTTGAAGCGCGAGAGTTCGGCGATGCGTACCGGCCAGTCGGCAAAACGATCGGAGAAGGTTTGCGCGTGCTGTTCGGCGAGCAGCGTGGTCGGGGCCAGCAAGGCGACCTGCTTGCCGTCGAGCACGGCAATGAAGGCGGCGCGCAAGGCCACTTCGGTCTTGCCGAAGCCGACGTCGCCGCACACGAGGCGGTCCATCGGACGGCCGCTCGTCATGTCGCTCATCACGGCCGCAATGGCGGCCGCCTGATCCGGCGTTTCCTCGAAGCCGAAGCTATCGGCGAACTTCTCGTAGTCGCGCGGCGACAGTTCGAACGCGTAACCGGAACGCGCGGCACGACGGGCGTACAGGTTGAGCAGTTCGGCCGCGGTATCGCGAATCTGCTGCGCCGCCTTGCGCTTCGCCTTTTCCCATTGGCCCGAGCCCAGCGAGTGCAGCGGTGCGGTATCGGGATCGGCGCCGCTGTAGCGCGAGATCAGATGCAACTGCGAAACGGGCACGTACAGCTTGCTGTCGCCCGAGTATTCGAGATGCAGGAATTCGGTCTCGCCTTCGCCGAGATCCATGCTGACCAGGCCCTGATAGCGACCGATGCCGTGCTGGCTGTGAACGACCGGGTCGCCCACCTTGAGTTCGGCCAGATCTCGCACCATCGAGTCGACCGACGTTGCCTGCTCCTGGCGGCGCTTGCCGGCGCGGCGTGCGAGGCCTTCGTAAAGCTCGTTCTCCGTGATGAAGGCGAGATCTTCCGTCGGCAGCAGGAAGCCTGCGGCCAGCGGGGCGATGCCGATGGCAAAGCGAGCGTCTGATGTCAGGAAGTCTTCGAACGACTCGACGGACGATGGGCGCAGGTCATGGTCATGCAGCAGTTGCAGCAGCGTCTCGCGCCGGCCGGCCGAGTCGGCGCACAGCAGCACGCGGGCTGGTGTGCGGGCGAGGTAGGCGCGCAGGGCGGCCAGCGGGTCGTCGGCACGACGGTTGATGGCCAGTGCCGGCAACGGGATGGCCCAACTGCCGTCGCTCGGCGTAGGCAGCGTCAGGCGGGCGAACGGCTTGGCGAGCGTGAAGAAGTCCTGATCGAGCAGGAACAGTTGCTCGGGCGGCAGCACCGGCCGCTCGCGATCGTGCGACAGGAAGTTGTAGCGTTGACGCGTGTCGTTCCAGAAACGGTGGATGGCCGCGTCGAGATCGCCCACGAACACCAGTTGGGCGTCGGCAGGCAGATAGTGGAACAGGGTGGCGGTTTCGTCGAAGAACAGCGGCAGGGAATACTCGATGCCGGCCGACGGCACGCCGCTGCCGATGTCCTTGTAGATCGGGCTGCGGGTCGGGTCGCCTTCGAACACTTCGCGCCAGCGCCCGCGAAAGGCGGTGCGGGCAGCGTCGTCGAACGGGAATTCGCGCCCGGGCAGCAGGCGGACTTCCTTGACCGGATACAGGCTGCGCTGCGTGTCGGGGTCGAATGCGCGAATGCTGTCGACGGTGTCATCGAACAGATCGAGACGATACGGCAGGGCGGAGCCCATCGGGTACAGGTCGATCAGTCCGCCGCGCACACAATACTCACCGGGCCGCATCACTTGGCTCACATGCTCGTAGCCTGCCAGCGTCAGTTGCGACTTCAGGCGTGCTTCGTCGAGCCGCTCGCCCTGCGTGAAGAAGAACGTGTAGGCCGCCATGAAGCTCGCGGGGGCCATGCGGTAGAGCGCAGTGGTGGCGGGCACCAGAACGATGTCGCAGCGCTTCTCCCCGAGGTCGTGCAGGGTGGCGAGCCGTTCGGAGACGAGATCCTGATGTGGCGAGAACGTGTCGTACGGCAGCGTTTCCCAGTCGGGCAGCAGCCGTACTCGGGCGTCGGGCGCGTACCACGTGAGTTCCTGCTGCAGGCGCAGGGCATCGGTGGCCTGGGCGCACACGACGGCGAGCAACGGCAGGCGCTCGCGGTTGTCGTTGAAATAGCGGGCGATGAGCAGGGCGTCGCTCGACGCGTGCGAGCCTGCAAAGGCGTAACGCTGTCCCGCTTTCACGAGCGGCACAGGCGCGGTATTACGGGATAGAGCGTTGGCGGCGGACATAGAGGAACGTTGCAGAAATGGCAAAGCACGGGGCTCCTTTCGCATGGGGCCCCGTGACAGTCAGCGTCTATTATAAAATCCCTGCTTTCCTCTTACCTGCGTTTTATTGTGAGCGACCGACTTTTTGCCGTCATCCCGTGTGCCGGGGCGGGCGTACGCGCCGGGGCCGATGTGCCCAAGCAATACCGAAGCGTGGGCGGACGCGCCATGCTGCACTATGCGCTCGCCGCGTTCGACGCCTGCTCCGAGTTTGCTCAGACCGTGCTGGTGCTGGCGCCCGACGACAATCATTTCGACGGCAGGCGCTTCGGTCCGCTGCGTTTTGCGGTGCGACGTTGCGGCGGGCCGTCGCGGCATGCGTCGGTGCTTGGCGGGCTGCAGGCGCTCACCGAGTTCGGGGCGCAGGACAGCGACTGGGTGCTGGTGCACGATGCGGCGCGTCCCGGCATTACGCCGGCGCTGATTCGCGCGCTGGTCGAGGCGCTGCGCGACGATCCGGTCGGCGGCATCCTGGCCTTGCCCGTGGCCGATACGCTCAAGCGCGAGCAGGCGCCGACGGCGAAGGGTGGGTTGGCGGCCGTGCTGGCGACCGAGTCGCGCGACGGCCTTTGGCAGGCGCAGACCCCGCAGATGTTTCGCGTCGGCATGCTGCGTCACGCGCTGGAAGACGCGCTCGCCTCGGGGGCCGAAGTGACCGACGAAGCCAGCGCCATCGAACGGATCGGCCACGCGCCGAAGCTCGTTCGCGGCAGCCTGCGCAACTTCAAGGTGACCTATCCCGAAGATTTCGCGCTCGCCGAGGCCTTCCTCGGCGCTGCCAAGTCCGTGTGAGGGCTCGGCATGCGCCGCAGCTCCGAAACGACACCCCGCATTCTTTCGCATTTGGCGACTCTCCATGACTGAACAAGCTGTTTCTCATTCCCCGCTCGCGATGTTGTCGAAGCTGCGCATCGGCCAGGGCTACGACGTGCATGCCCTCGTGCCGGGGCGCCCGCTCGTGATGGGGGGCGTGACCATCCCGTTCGATCGCGGCCTGCTCGGCCATTCCGACGCCGACGTGCTCCTGCACGCCATCACCGATGCCGTGCTCGGCGCGGCGGCGCTGGGCGACATCGGACGCCACTTTCCCGACACCGATCCCACGTTCAAGGGCGCGAACAGCGTGGTTTTGCTCCAGGAAGCCATGCGGCGCGTGCGTGAGCAGGGCTACGAGGTCGTCAACGTCGACTGCACGGTGATTGCGCAGGCGCCGAAGCTCGCGCCCCATATCGGCGCGATGACGCAGTCGATTGCCGACGCGCTGGGCGTCACCGTCGGTCAGGTGAACGTGAAGGCGAAGACGAACGAAAAGCTGGGCTATCTCGGCCGTCAGGAAGGGATTGAAGCGCAGGCGGCAGCCCTGCTCGTGGCCGGCTGAGGCGATAGCGGCGCTGCACGCAACGCGGTGACGCGCGGGCAGCACAATCCATCACGCACAACGGCGCTACCGGTTGAACCGGTAGCGCCGTTGTCGCTTTGGCGGTTTGCGCCGGCCTCGGCGCATGGGAGCTTCAGCGCTTGCGGACTCAGGCAGCCTCGGCGGCGATGACTTGGGCGGCGGCATTGACGACGGCGGCGATACGGCCGACGTCACGCAGTTGCGCGGTACTCATCCCGTGTTCGGCGGCGAGCAGGTGGGCGTGCGACTTCACACAGAAGTGGCACTTGCCGATGATGGATGCCGCCAGTGCATACATCTCGAAACGACGTTGATCGACGCCCCCGCGCGTGGCGTAGCCGTTCATGCGAAGCTGGGCCTTCTCGTTCTTCAGTTCGGCGTTGTCGGCCATCTCGAGATACGGATACCACGTGTTGTTCATGCCCATGAGCGCGGCAGCGGTCAACGCGCCTTCAAGCTCTTCGGGAGCGAGTACGCCCGATTCGCGAATCGCCTTGATGATCGGCTGGCTCTTGGCTGCAAAGGCGGCGGCGAGGGCCACACCAACGGCATCGTTGCCTTCCAGCGAGGAGCGGGCGATGGTGCCGTCGAGGTTCAGGCGGATGTCCTTGGCATAGTCAGGGATTTGCGCCTTAATCGCGGTGATGAATTCCATAAATTTCTCCTATTGCTTTGGGCTGAAAAAGCCCGCTTTCGCGGGCTTCACAAGACGACGCTTACAGCGTTGCACCGCCAACAGCGCGGTTGCACGGGCAGAGTTCGTCCGTTTGCAGACCGTCCAGAATACGCAGCACTTCTTCCGGGTTGCGACCGACGTTCAGGTTGTTCACCGAAACGTGCTGGATGACGTTGTCCGGGTCAACGATGAACGTGGCACGCAGGGCCACGCCGGCGGCCTTGTCGCGCACGCCGAGTTGGTCGATCAGGGCACCGGTCGTGTCGCCGAACGAGTAGTGATTCAGCTTGTTCAGGTCCTTGTGCTCACGACGCCATGCCAGCTTCACGAATTCGTTGTCGCCCGAACCGCCGAGCAGGACAGCGTCACGCTCTGCGAAGTCGTTGGCCAGCTTGCCGAACTCAACGATTTCGGTCGGGCACACGAAGGTGAAGTCCTTCGGGTAGAAGTAAATGATCTTCCACTTGCCGGGGAACGAGGCTTCGGTGATCGTTTCGAAAGCCGAGACGCCGTTTTCTTCGTGGTTGTTGAAGCCAGGCTTGGCAGCTTCTACCGAGAATGCTTCGAGTTTGTCGCCGACAGTCTTCATCGATTGACTCCTAAATTAGTGCGGTTTAAGTCGAGATGTCGCTGGGACATCGCAACCAGCAACTGACCGAAATCTGCTGATCCCGATCAACCTATGCATCATACGCTATCGAATAATCGACAGCAATAGTTTATTTTTATTTTGGGGATAGTTAAAACAAATCCCGTCGATAGGATCGTGCTCAACATTGGGCAGGCAAGCCTTGAGCATAGACAAAATTCCGCAAACCGTTATTTAGCAAGCGGAAATGACACGGTGATTTCAAGGCCGGGACCCGGCCGTACATTGTGCAGCGAGGCGTGACCTTTGTAGCGTGTGGCGATGCGCTGAACGATCGCCATGCCGAGGCCGGTGCCGTCTGCCTTCGTGCGGGCGGTGTCCACCCGATAGAAGGGGCGGAAGACCAGAGTGAGTTGGTCCTCGGGAATGCCCGGGCCGGTGTCGCGCACGCGCATCTCAACGCGTTCGCCGAGAATGCGCGTCGTGATGTGGACGTTGGCGACATTGGTGTCGGCGTCGCGGCCATATTTACGCGCGTTCTCGATCAGGTTCGTGAGCAGACGCTTGAGGTCGGTGCGTTCGGCAAGTACCGGGGCGGCGTCGGCGAGTTCGGTGCTCAGGTGCAGGTCTTCGCGGCCCTCGAAGGCGAGTGCCGTGTCGCGGACGATGTCCGACAGATCGAGCGACTGCATCGTTCGCGATGCCGGCCGGGCGTAATCGAGGAATCGGCCGATGATGTCGTCCATCTGTTCGATGTCGCTGATCATGTCGCGCTTGACCGATTCGTCGGACGGACTCATCTCCGTTTCCAGTCGCAGCCGTGCCAGCGGCGTGCGCAGATCGTGCGAGATGCCCGCGAGCATCAGCGCCCGGTCGGCGTCGAGGCGTTCGAGTTCCTCCACCATCTGATTGAAGCTGCGGTTGGCCTCGGCGGCCTCGCCCATACCGCGCTCGGGGAGCGGGTCGGGGCGTTGTCCTTCGCCGATGGCGCGGGCTGCGTGGGCAAGCCGGGCGAAGGGTCGGTTGACGAGCGCGGTGATGAACGCGGCGCCGATGAGCGAGAGGGCCAGCGCGAACGTTCCCCAACTGAAGAGTTGAAGGCCGGTGGCCGTGTCGATCCGGTCCTGTTCGATGGCGACCCAATAGTCGTCTTCATCGATCTTGAAGCTGATCCACATGGCTGGAATCTCGTTGACCGAGGCAGCGATGACGGTGTCTGTCCCCAGCCGGCGCTGCACGTCGCGCACGATCAGGTCCTGGACCACGCCGCCCGGCTGTTTCTCGATCTTGTCAACCGGCTCGCGTGGGTACACGCGAATCCCTTCGTTGCTCTCGAGATCCTGCAGTAGGGCGCGACGCAGATCGGGCTCCGAGTAGAGCAGCGCGGTGCGCGTCAGCTTGACGATCGATACGAGCTGCTGCGCGACACGTTGCGCGCGCGGCTCACGCTCGATCACGCGAAAGCTCTGGTACCAGGCGGCCAGGCTGACGCCGATGAGCAGGGCAATGAGGAAGAAGGTACGCCAGAACAGACCGCCGAACAGCCCGCGTACCATCCGGATCGGATGCATGGGGTTGCTCCGTCTAAAGCGTGACTTGCGCGAGTCGGCAGACCCGACGTGCTGGATGGCGAGTGTCCGGACGAGAGACGCGGTACGCCGTTGGATGCGGCGTGAGACGCGACGCAACGCCGGTGGGCGAGCGTGTCGCGACCGGCGTTGTTTTGCTGCTTGAGACGCAATGGCGGAGGATCACGCGCCGCCGTCCGGAATGAACACGTAGCCGAGGCCCCACACGGTCTGGATAAAACGTGGGCTGCCCGGATCCGGTTCGATCAGCTTGCGCAGACGCGAGATCTGCACGTCGAGGCTGCGATCGAACACTTCGTATTCGCGCCCGCGTGCCAACTCCATCAGCTTTTCGCGCGACAGCGGCTGGCGCGGATGACGCGCGAATACCTTGAGCACCGAGAACTCGCCCGTCGTGAGCGCGATCTCCTGGCCGTTCTTCGTGAGCGTGCGCGTGGCGAGGTTCAGGGAGAAGTCGCCGAACTCGAACGTTTCCATGGTTTCACTGGGCGCGCCGGGGAGTTCGGGCGGTGCCTGACGGCGCAGCACGGCGTGAATGCGCGCGACGAGTTCGCGCGGATTGAAGGGCTTGGGCAGGTAATCGTCTGCGCCCATCTCGAGGCCGACGATACGGTCGACATCCTCGCCTTTGGCCGTTAACATGATGATCGGCGTGCGGTCGTTGGCGCCACGCAGGCGGCGACAAATCGACAGACCGTCTTCACCGGGGAGCATCAGATCGAGCACGAGCAGATCGAAACGCTCGCGCACCCAAAGCTTGTTCATGGCCGTTGCATTTTCCGCCACGAAGACATTGAAACCCTGTTCCCCGAGGTAACGACGAAGCAGGTCGCGCAGTCGCGGATCGTCGTCGACAACCAGAATTTTGGGAGAGTTTTTGTTTTCCATGCCACGTATCTTAGCCCGAAATGTTACGAACTGATGGGGCCGCCAAAGCGGGTTACAAAGGGTTACACAATTTACCCTACAGCTTGCGCGCTGACCATAGGCTGTGGGTACACTTGCACCCCTGCCAGGGGGAAAACCTGCCGCACGGCATGAAGGACATACGCACAAGATGAGATGGGCTGCTGAGTGGACGCTACTGATCGGGGGAATCATGCTCTGGGGACACCTGGGCGTGACGTATGCCCGTCCTGTCGCGCATTTCAGTGCGCAGCTGCATCGGGTGAGCGCCCCGCGCTTGCACCACGCGGGGCCTGCGCCGTCGCCCCGCAATCCGACGAAGCGTGAGCCGTCGCAGAACGATTCCGGTGCTGCGCGCCGCAACGACGAATTTCCCCCCGCGCCGCCGGGCCGCCGTCCCAATGGTCATATGTCGCCGGAAGACCGGCGCCTGCTACGGCAACATATTCAGGACGCCGTGCGCGAGTTGTACACTCACTAACGATAAAGACGCGCGCGCTCATGGCTGATGGTTCATGGATCAAGAGGGCACCGCAGCGTCGCCAAACGCTTCCCAAAAACGCCAATGATGTCACGATGACGCGAGCGTCCCATGAAGCCCACCCCAAACTTGCCAGCCTGCGTCGACGCCGGCTTTTTTTGCGCCTGCCGAAAGGGCATTGAGGCGACGAACGGTGTCACGGCGATGATCGCCGTGCTGCGTCGCCTGCCGTCGTCAATGTCGTGGATGCCTGGGCGGCTGACGTCTGGTGTGCTTGCCATCCTGTGGCTGGCGTGGCCGCTCGTAGGTCACGCGTTGTCGACGCGGCCTGCCGGCGCGGCGCATGCGGCGAGTGCGACGGCGCCACGCGCAACCGGGGCCGCCGGTACTGCCGATGCATTTGCCGATCGCGCGACGCGCCCGCTCACCGCCGGCGACGCGCGCTACTTGCTCACGCGCACCGGCTACTCGCCTGACGCGCGCGAACTCGCCCCGTTCGTTGGACGCACGCGTGCGCAAGCCGTCGATCTTCTGTTGTCGCGAGCGCGCCGCATGGCCGTGACGCCGCCGCCCGCCTGGGTTGAAGATCCGCCGCTGTATGGCGCGCCGGTCAAGTCCATGACGGCCGAGCAGCGTCGCGAGCTGAACCAGCGACGCAACCGTATGGCGGCGTCGCTGGCGGCATGGTGGGCACAGGAGATGGCCACGACGCCGTCACCGCTCACGGAGCGCATGACGATGTTCTGGCACAACCACTTCGTGTCGAGCGACGACAAGGTGCGTGAGCCCGTCATGCTTTATCGGCAGAACGTCTTGCTGCGCGCGAACGCGCTCGGCAACTTCGGGACGCTGCTGCATGCCGTGTCGAAGGATCCGGCCATGCTGGTTTATCTCGATGGCGCGGGCAGTCGGAAGGGGCGGCCGAACGAGAACTTCGCGCGTGAAGTCATGGAGTTGTTTACGCTCGGCGAAGGACATTACACGGAGCAGGATGTGCGCGAGGCGGCGCGCGCCTACACCGGCTGGGGCATCGATCGGGCGACGATGACGTATGTCTGGCGCCCCAAACTTCACGATGCGGGCACGAAGACGGTGCTGAACCAGACCGGCGACTTCGATGGCGACCAGATGCTCGACATCCTGCTGGCGCGTCCGGAGACGGCGACGTTCATCACTGGCAAGTTGTGGCGCGAATTCGTGTCACCGACTCCGGATCCGGTGCAGGTGGCGCGTATCGCGAACCGCTTTCGCGCGAGCGGCTACGACATTCGCGTGACATTGCGTGCGTTGTTGCTGACCCCCGCCTTCTGGGACGCCCGAACCCGCGGGACGTTGGTCAAATCGCCGGCTGAATTCGTGACCGATACGGTGCGCGAGTTCGACATCGGCTACGACGATCCGCTGCTGCTGGCGCGACAGATGCGTGTTCTCGGGCAGGACCTGTTCCGTCCTCCCAATGTGAAGGGATGGCCGGGCGGCGACGCGTGGATTGACAGCACCACGTTGCTTGCGCGCAAACAGTTTGTCGAGCGCATGTTCCGCGCGACGGAGAACGCGAATGCGGGAGGGGCGTCGATGGTGTCGCCGACCGTGTCGATCTCTGCGCGAACGGGTGTACAGCGCATGGCGTTGGGAGCGGTGCCATCGATGCCGAGAACGGTAGCGGGGGTGCGCTTCGATCTGTCGCGCTGGTTGCAACCTTACGCGCTGGAGCCGGTCGACGTTCCAGGCGCGGCGTCGCGCGAGGCGTTGCAGCGGGCCGTGCTGCCCCTCAAGCCTGCGGCGCTGCAACCCGCCGGCGTGAACAGCACGGCCTACTTGCAGGGGTTGTTGATGGACCCCGCGTATCAGTTGAAGTGATGACGTGATAGCGCGTGGTAGGGCAGGCGCGTCACTCAACGACCGCTCCGCAGGGTTGCGAAGTGGGCCGAGTGGCGTGAGGAGAGCCGTGACGAGTGGCGGGACGAGAAGTGGGCCGAGAGAGGTGTGAGATGCGTCGACGCAATTTTCTGACTTTTGCAGGGGGGCTTGGTGCGGCGTGGCTGGCGCCGATGCCCGTGTTGGGCGCTGCACCTAACTTGTCCGGGACACGGACGGGCACCGGCGGTAACTACGGCAATCTGCTGATCCTTGTCGAACTCAAAGGCGGAAACGACGGGTTGAACACGGTCGTTCCATATGCCGATCCGCTTTATGCCGCTTTGCGCCCCAGCATCGGGATTGCACGCGATCACGTCGTGCAACTTGATGAGCGAAGCGGTTTGCATCCGGCGATGGGGGTGTTGTTGCCGATGTGGCGGGCGAACGAGTTGGCGATCGTGCAGGGGGTGGGGTATCCGCAGCCGAACCTGTCGCATTTCCGGTCAATCGAGATATGGAATACGGCGTCGCGTTCGGACGAGTATTTGCGCGACGGCTGGTTGTCACGTGCCTTCGCGCAACGGGCAGTGCCCGCAGGATTCGATGCCGATGGCGTGATCGTGGGCAGCGCCGAGCTAGGGCCGTTGGGCGGCGGCGCGCGTGCGGTGACGCTGACCAATCCGGCGCAATTCCTGCGGGAGTCCAATCTTGTGTCGGCGAATGCGGCACAGGTGAGCAATCCTGCGCTGGCGCATGTATTGCGGGTGGAGAACGATATTGTCAGGGCGGCGAACGGGTTGCGTCCGCGCCAGGGCCAGTATGTGTTGCGCACGCCGATGCCGGCGGGGGCGTTCGGCAATGGGGTGAAAACGGCGCTGCAGGTGGTCGCGGCGGCCGATTCGTCGGCGGGCGTGCCGCAGGCGGGGCGTGGGGTAGCGGTGGTGCGTTTGACGCTTACCGGGTTTGATACTCATCAGAATCAGCCGGGACAACAGGCGAATCTGTTGCGTCAGTTGGCGCAGGGGATGATGGCGTTGCGGGCCGGGTTGATCGAGCTGAACCGCTGGGAGTCGACGATGATTGTCACGTATGCGGAATTTGGTCGGCGCGCGCGACAGAACCAGAGTCAGGGGACGGATCACGGCACGGTGGCGCCGCACTTCATCGCAGGCGGTCGCGTGCGAGGGGGGCTGTACGGCGACGTGCCGCGTTTGGACCGGCTCGACGGCAACGGCAACCTGCCCTTCGCCGTCGATTTCCGCGAGGTATATGCGACGGTGCTGCAGCGCTGGTGGGGGCTTGACCCGCAGCCGGTGCTGGGTGGCCCGTTCAAGCCGCTGGACGTGTTGCGGGCATGATGCGCAGAGGTTGGCGGACTTGAGTGGCTGCGTGGCTATGTGACTGATTCGTTTTGTCGCTATATCGCTGTATCGCTGTGCCGCTGCCGGGGGGCGACGCGACGTTGTGAGCCGGGGAGGGATATCCGCCGGCGTGCGTCAGCGTGCGCGCCAGGCACGCCAGAATTTGCGCAGCGGGGTGAGATCGATGCGTTGATGCAGCACTTGGTAGTCGCTGGCGGCGACTTCGTCCATCAGGGCCAATTGCAGTGCGGCGAGGGCGAGGAGCGGCCGTTGTTGGCGACGATCCCGTGCGGGCATGGCCGCTGCCGCCTCGCTGATGGCAACGCGCGCGCGCGCGTGCTGAAACTTCATGAGTTCGACGAACGCGGGGGAGTACTTGCCGTTCTGGAGATCGGCGGCGGTCACACCGAATTGCTGTAGCTCGTTGATGGGGAAGTAGACGTAACCGGCACGGGCATCGACGCCGGCGTCGGTGATACGTCGACCGAGCGTGATCGCGTGGCCGAGCGCGTGGGCGCTGGCTGGCGTTTGCGAGTCGTCGAAGCCATAGACATGGGCCGCGAGTACGGCGGGCGCACCGCCGGCGGCGTCGCAATAGTGGGAGAGGCCTGCGAAGTCGAGATAGCGCATTTGGGCGAGATCCATCTCCGCGCCATGCAGGACGGCGTCGAACGTGGCGTGGGCGAGGCCGCGCTGTTGGACGACGGGAGCAAGCGCTCGGGAGACGGGGTGCGCCGGGGAGCCGGAGAAGAGTCGCGCGAGTTCCTGGCGCCACCAGTCGAGCTTTGCGTGGGCGACGCCGGGGTCATGCACGGCGGCGTGGATATCGGCGATTTCCTGACAGAACGCGTGGGCGGCGTAAGCGGCGTCGCGTTGGGACGGCGGTAGCTGGAGTAGTGCGTAATAGAGGGCGGAGCCGGGAGGGCCGGCTTTCTGGCGGCAATATGCGTTGGCCTGCGCGGGGCTGGCGGGGGTGCCGGAAGTATCGTCGGCGGTCTCGTGGGGTTGCATGCGAATGGGGTATCGGTTGGGTCAGGTGCCCGGGTGCCGGTGCGCGGGCGCGCCCGTGGGGCAGATGCCATGAATTGGGGCGAATTCTAGCATTGAGGGGTTGGCGGTGCCGGTGGCGTTGGCGCGGAAAGGGCGGGGCGGCGTTGATGCGGCATGAGATTGCCGGTGAATATCACTTCGTGTAGAATTCTCGCCTGCTTTGACGCATGCGAGCGGGGCGGCGACGAGTCGCCCTTTTTCATGTCCGACAGGACGCATGCCGTCGACCCGATGCTGGGGTGTCGTGCCTGACCAGGGCGACCGACGCCCACGGGCTGCGAGGATGGCGAAATTGGTAGACGCACCAGGTTTAGGTCCTGACGCCCGCAAGGGTGTAGGGGTTCGAGTCCCCTTCCTCGCACCAACTCCCCGTTTTGGCATCGGTTACGTAGGTCTCACTTCTTCCCGGAAAATCTCGCAAACGCTCGCTGAATAAGGCGGAGCGGGGGCTGGGAGTCCTCGCTCGTATCAGGCGTGAATAGCTCGATCTGGCATCGTCGACAGCTTGATGCCCAGCGCATGCATGACGCGCAGTATCGTGGAGAAACGCGGCTGTGCGTTTGGGGCGAGTGCCTTGTAGAGACTCTCTCTGCCGAGCCCTGCCGCGGTTGCGACTTGCGTCATGCCTTTCGCTTTGGCAACGTCTGCAATCGCGGACAGAAAGATCTCCGGGTCATTTTCTTCGAGCGCGGCGTTGAGGTATTCGGCGATCATTTCGTCGCTGTCCAAATACTCGGAAGCATCAAAGCGTGTGATGTCGGCTTTACTCATTTCGATCACTCCTTCGTGGTGGTTTCCCACAGTGCCCTGGCCCGCGCGATATCGCCTGGCTGAGTCGACTTATTCCCTCCGCACAAAAGCAGGTAAGTGATCTCACCCGCTTGCCCGTAATACACGCGGTATCCCGGACCAAAGTCGATTCTCATTTCCCAAAGCCCAGCCCCAAGCGATTTCGAATCGCCAAAGTTGCCGAACTCTGCGCGCTTAAATCCCGATGCAAGACCAGAAGCTTAGAAAGTGCCAACGCCGCTGAGGTTACTGGCGAGCAAATGGTAGCGGGTCTGGTGCCCGCTTCGCCTCCCCTGCCACGTCCACCGCCCACCTCGGGGAGCTCAGGCGATGACCGGCTGCTCCGCGGCAGCCTGCTCGCGCATGCGACGAGCTTCGTCGCGCAGGAACTGCTGGTAATCGTCCAGATCGCCGTCGAAGGGCTCGACGCCGCCCTTGGTGACCAGCCAGAACTCATCACACACGGCGCGCAGGAGCGCCCGGTCGTGACTGACCAGCATCACCGTACCCTCGAATTCGTTGAGCGCCACGGCGAGCGCTTCGCGTGTGGCCAAGTCGAGGTGGTTGGTCGGCTCGTCCAGCAGCAGCAGGTTGGGGCGCTGCCACACGATCATGCACAACACAAGCCGCGCTTTTTCACCGCCGCTCATCGTGCTGACCACCTGATGGACCATGTCACCACTGAAGTTGAAGGTGCCGAGGAAGGTCCGAAGCGATTGTTCTGTGCCGCTCTGGCCCGGGGCGCGCATGTGCGTCGGTGTGTCCCTGGCAAGGCGAATCATGTGTTCCATCGGCGTGTCGAGCGGACGCAGCACGTCGAGTTCCTGCTGTGCGAAGTAGCCGATGTTCAGGCCCTTGCCTTCGCTGATCTCTCCGTCAATCGGCGCCAGCGCGTGCGCCACCGTCTTCACCAATGTGGACTTGCCTTGGCCATTGGCGCCAAGAATCCCGATGCGCTGCCCCGCCAGCACCGAACGGTTGATGCCCCGCACGATGACCGTGGGCGGCGTGCCCGGCAGCGCGCCGGTCGGCGCGGGGTAGCCAAAGCTTGCGTCCAGCATCGACAACAGCGGGTTCGGGACGTTGAGAGGTTCCTTGAACTCGAAGTTGAACTCGGCATCGGCAAGCACCGGTGCGATCTTCTCCATCCGTTCGAGCGCCTTGACCCGGCTCTGCGCCTGTTTCGCCTTCGAGGCCTGAGCCTTGAAACGGTCGATGAATTTCTGTAGGTGGGCCATCTTCTCCACCTGCTTGGCCATCGCGGCCTGCTGCAACACGAGCTGCTCAGCGCGCATGTCTTCGAACTTGCTGTAGTTGCCGCCATAACGCACCAGCTTGGCGTTGTCGACGTGCACCGTCACCTGCGTCACTGCATCGAGGAATTCGCGGTCGTGGCTGATCACGACAAGGGTTCCCTGATAGCGCTTGAGCCACGCTTCCAGCCAGACCAGCGCGTCGAGGTCGAGGTGATTGGTCGGCTCGTCGAGCAGCAGAAGGTCGGATGGGCACATGAGCGCGCGCGCCAACTGCAGTCGCATGCGCCAGCCGCCGGAGAAACTGCTGACCGGCTGGCTAAGCTGCGCCGCACTGAAGCCCAGACCCAGGATCAGCGCTTGGGCACGTGCGGAGGCATCGTGCGCCCCGGCGTCGTGCAGGCTCATGTAGGCGTGCGCCATGCGCATGCCGTCGTCGCTGGCCTCGGCGGCGGCCACTTCTGCCTGCGCGGCCAGCAGCACGGTGTCACCCTCGACAACGAAGTCGGTCGCGCCCTGCTCGGTCTCCGGCATCTCCTGCGCGACCTGGCCCATCTTCCACGTAGTGGGAATCGAGAACTCCCCGCTGTCTTCATGCAGCGTGCCGTTGAGAAGACCGAAGAAGGAGGACTTGCCGGCACCATTGCGGCCAACGAGGCCAATTTTTTCGCCGGGGGCGAAGGTGACGGACGCGCGGTCGAGTACGACATTGGCGCCGCGGCGCAGCGTGAGATTACGGACGGAAATCATAAGGGGCTACTTCAGGGAGGACTGGCATGATAGCCGACCGGACGTGCAGGGCGTCGATTTTCTGATCCGCTTGCGCTTTGCTTAGCGAGCGAAATAGTGGGGAATGACAGCGCTTGGCCAAACCCGGAAGGTCGTCATCAGAATCTCCCAGGCATTTAAGAGGGCTCCATTCGCTCAAGTGTTTAGGTCCCGTCAAATCCCGAGGTGGTTCGCGTTCGACGCCCCTCGCGTCGCAACAACGCTGCTTCCGCGCGGCATTTGAGGGCTGCCCGGGTCTTGCTGGGGGAAGTCCAGCCAGCACCGCCAAGTGACGCCCCGGATACCCTGCCAAGCATCGGAAATCTGCGTTTGTGCTATTCTTGAACTATTCATGAATTATTTAATTTGCCGCGAAATGGGGGGCATATGGCTGATGAGCTGCTTCGTGTGGACGAGATGCGTCGTCTGCTGCGGCATGAGCCACGGACGGCGCAAGACATCATGTCGGCGTTGTCCATCAGCCAACCGACGCTATCGCGAACGATTCGGGGAGCCTCCGAAGTATTCACGAGCTTCAGGGTTTCCGGTGAAAGAACGCCAAAGTATGGCCTGTTAAGGCAGCTTCCAGGGGGGCTCAATCCGCGACAAACGGTATATCGCGTGTTGACCGACGGGGCGATCGAGCCGTTTGCTGGCGTCGAGTTCTTCAGTGGTGGCACCACCCTGGAAGTCTCCGGTCACGCAAACACGCTGTACGACGGTTTGCCGCCATACATGGCGTTTGTTTCCCCCTCGGGATTTCTCGGTAGAGAAGTCGCTCGGACGGCGGCGCTGGAAATGCACTTTCCAGAGAGCCTTAGAGACTGGCGCGACGAACATCGCATCGCCTACCTTTTTACGCGAGGACTGAACCTGCCCGGGAATCTGGTGTACGGGGACACGTCCTTGCAGAAGGAGATGGAGTTTCGTCAGCTTCTGCCAATCCCGTCCGAGCAAAAAACAGAGCAGTACGACGGCATGGCCAACCAGCTCAAAGACGCCGCGTTTGGGTCGAGTGCTGGCGGAGAACAGCCAAAGTTTCTCGCACTCACCGAAGACGCAGGGCATGTGATCGTTAAGTTTGCCAGGCGGGGGAGTCGCATGGCCGACCTCCTTTCGTTGGAGCAACTGGCGTCGCAATCGCTTCGCGTCGCCTCGGTGCCGGCCGCGGAGTCGACGATCATCGCTTCGGATGATTATGTTTTTCTGGAGGTGCGGCGCTTTGATCGTGTGGGGCGCCATGGTCGTATCGGGATGCTGTCCGCAGGGGCCGTCGACGACGAGTATTTCGGGAAGCGCGACACATGGTCGGAATTTGCGGCGCGCTGCGAGCAGGCGCGATACCTCTCCGAGAACGATGCATCGACGATTCACGTCATGGCAGCGTTCAGCGAACTTATCGGGAACGGAGATAGGCACTTCGAGAATATTTCAGTGCTTTTGGACGAGCGCGGGAGGTTCGATCGCGTGGCGCCGGCGTATGACATTCTGCCAATGCGTTATGCGTCATTGGGGGGAGGCGTGGATCCCGATCTTTTGCCGATCACCCCGAAAGTCGGCACTATCGGCGCAAGGCCGTTCGTGTGGGGCAGGGCGATCGAGGCAGCCAACGCATTTTGGGCAAGTGTTGCGCAAAGCGATTCCCCGTTGATTTCTCGCGAGTTCAAAGCGCTTGCGCTAATCAATCTGCAGGTGGCGCAGGACTTCATCGCGCCATTGGTGCCTGGCGGGCGCAATGCCAACAGGTAACGTCGCTTTGAATCCCCTAGGGGAAGGGGACAGTTACGTGTCAGATTCTCGTTGCCACCGCGCGATTCATGTATCGCCACTTGCGGCCGCGGGCGACAACCGGGCACAGGTCTGGTAATATACGTTTCATAGCCATTTCGTATATAAAGGTCCCCAACATGGGTATCGTCAAGATATCGGAGCAAATGCACGCGGCGTTGCGAAACACCAGCGGCGCGCTCAGCCGCTCGATCAACGCGCAAGCCGAGCACTGGCTGCGCGTCGGCATGCTCGCCGAACTCAATCCCACGCTGAGCTACGGCGACATCTGCCGCAAGCTCATCGAATCCGATGGCGTCCAGACCGGTGAGGTCGAGGTCGCCGCTTCCCCAACATCCGGTGCCCCCGTCACCGTATTCAACAAGGTGGCGTAATGGTGCGCGAACGCGTTGTCATCCGATCCCAAGAAGAAATTGCGCTGTCGCGTCGCGCAGGCGACATGGCCGCGCAGGTGCTTGCGATGATTGCCGAGCACGTCAAGCCCGGCGTCACGACCGATGCGCTCGACCGCCTCTGTCATGATTTCATCGTGGACGAACTGAAGGCGATTCCCGCCAATATCGGCTATCACGGCTATCCGAAGACCGTGTGTGCGTCAGTGAATCACGTCGTCTGTCACGGCATTCCCGGTGAAAAGACGCTGCATGACGGCGATATCGTGAACATCGACGTCGCCCTCATCAAGGACGGCTGGTTCGGCGACACGAGCCGCATGTATTACGCCGGCAAGCCGAGCATTCTTGCCAAGCGTCTGGTCGATACGACCTTCGAGGCGATGCTCGCAGGCATCCGGGCCGTGCGTCCGGGTGCAACGCTGGGTGACGTCGGCTACGCGATCCAGACGGTGGCGCATCGCGAAGGCTTCAGCATCGTGCGCGACTATTGTGGGCACGGCATCGGCACGACCTATCACGACGATCCCCAAGTGCTGCACTACGGGCGTCCGGGTACGGGGCTTACGCTGCGCCCCGGGATGATCTTCACCATCGAACCGATGGTCAATGCCGGCAAGCCGGACACGAAGCAACTGGCGGATGGCTGGACAGTCGTGACGCGCGACCGTTCGTTGTCTGCCCAGTGGGAGCACATGGTGGCCGTGACGGAGACTGGTTTCGAGGTGCTCACGCAATGGCCCGACGGCCTTGGCGAGTACGCTCGCTTCGGCACGCTCGACGGCAGCGCGGCAACCGCCAACGCCGCCTGACAACGGATGGCAGCGGCTGGGGCGCGCTGTGCGCGCCTCAGACGTCGTCCGGTGCGTCGTCGAGCGTCAGCAGTTGATTGGCGAAGCGACGGTACAGCCATGCGGCGCTCCCCGTGGAGACCGCAATCCATGCCACCGACATCACCGTTTGAAGCACTAGCGTGCCGAGCGCTACCGACTTGGCGGCCGGCGCGACGCGCAGCAATGCGGTGAACAGGGCCGTCGCGACAATGCCCGCAATCATCAACGGCAACACCGTCCCTATCGTTGTGCCGAACATCGTCCAGAAGTGCCCGCGCGAATCCTGCCAAGCGGCGCGCCAGCGCTTGCTGCGTCCCGCGCCAATCTGCGCAAAGATCAGCGATACGCGCGTCAGCACGTAGAGCACCGTACAAATCAACAGCACGCAAAACGTGGCAAGCCCGGCATACGAATTGCCGTGTCCCGTCGCCCGCAGCGCCAGCATCGCACCGACGCCGACGATCAGCCAAACCGTAGCGAAGCCGACGAAGACCTGGGTCGATGTCCAGAGATAGCGCCAGAGATCGCGCCCATACCACCGGCCTTGCCGTGCGGCGTCGGGGCCGAGAATCGTGTAGCGAAAGACATGGATGACGAGCACGGAGAACGCGACCACGTTCACGAAAAAGACGCCGAACGACATGAGCGCAATGCGCAGACGGTAGACGGCGGGTTCGCCGACTTGCGATGCGGTCCGTGCGAGCTGATCGAGCGAAACGCTAAGTCCAGACGTCACGAGGAACACGACGGCAATCGCCAGGCATAGCCATGGCCGTTGGCGCAACGCGTTGAAGCCGTCGCGCCATGCCCCCTTGAAACATTGTTTGAACGTGATCGGTTCCATGCTCTCCCTTGAGCGAATTTCGCTTCGTTAAACGAAGCACTGCGGCGTCGGTACGTCACGCTGCCGCCATTCTTGCAGATCGGCTCAGGACTGACAATTGCACGCAGGGAGGAGGGGGCCGGCGGCGCCAGCACCACGACGGGCGTCGGATCGGGGTGGGGCGGAGGAAGCTACGCCTGCGCTGCTTGATGCGCATCGCAGGCGTTTGATGCTCAGTGCTCAGTGCTCAGTGCTCAGTACCTGGCGCCTGGCGTTTCACGCGGCCATGACCTTGCGAAGCACTTCGGCGTGCGTGACAACGCCCACGAGCCGGGCGGCTTCGTCGAGCACGGGCAAGGTGCCGTGACGTTGCGTCATCAGCAGCGGCACCAACTCCGAGAGCGGCATGCCGGCCGTCGCCGACGGTGGCTGCGCTTGCATGACGTCGCGAACCGCCGGGCGCTGCCCCGTGCCGATAGACATGCCAAAGCGCGGCCAATGCTGACGGCGCGCACGGCGCGTGTGAAGGTCGTGGCGCGTGATCAATCCAATGACGCGGGCGTCGCCGTCGACGACCGGCAGGGCCTCCAGCCCGTGGCGCTGCAACAGACGCCACGCCGCCGGCGCTTCGTCGTGCGCCTGAACCTTCGCCAGCGGCGGCGTCATGACATCGGCACAGGTCAACTCGCGGGCGCGGCGCGCATAGGCCTCGCGCTGGGTGTCGCGGAGCAGGCTGGCGAGATCGTCAGCGGAAATGTCGAGCAGTTCGCTGCGGCGAGCCAGCGCCTTCTCGGCGTCGGCCGTCGTGACCGGTATGGCGGACGCGTTGACCGGACGCACCGTGGCCTGCGCACGCATGGCGTGCGGGTAACGATGGCCGGTGAGCGCGTGATAGCCGATGGCCGCGCTGAGCAGGACCACCGACTGGACGGCAATCGGCTCGAGGACGAAACCGTATCCAAGGGCGTGGACAGCCGGGCCGCCGAGCACGGCGGTCAATGCCACGGCACCCGACGGCGGGTGCACACAGCGCAGCGTAAACATCAACGCGATAGACACGCCGACCGCCGTGGCCGCCGCGGCGATCGGCGACGGAATGTATATTGCGCACGTCACCCCGACGATGGCGGCGACCAGATTGCCGCCGAGTATCGACCAGGGCTGGGCCAGAGGACTGGCCGGCACCCCGAAGAGCAACACGGCGGACGCGCCCATCGGCGCAACGAGCCAGGGGATATACGTCGCGGGGCCGAGCATCCACAGCATCAGGCCGCCGGTCAGTGCAATCCCGCACAGCGCACCAAAGCCCGCGCGAAGCCGTTCGCGCCAGTGAACGGCCACCACGGCAGGCAGGAAACCTGCCAGCCAATCCCTCACGTCGCGTCGTGTCATTGCCATGTCGTCCCGCTCCACCATCTGCACCCGTTTAGGGCGGCGTGTTGATATTTTGTGCATGATATATCGTATATCGATGGATTGGGAGAGTATGAGCGCGAGATTTTAATGCTGCGCCGCAGCGAAATCTCGGACAGGAACCGGTTGACACTGAAGCGGCGCACCAAAATCAGGAAAACGAGACGCGAAAGGCGTGAACCTTGCCGGCAGGGGAAGCGGGGGCACTTTCCGGCGGATGGGCAGACGCGAGACGTGTGCGTTCATCCGGTGTGCGCCCGTAAAAAAAGCCCGGGCATGCCGAACGTCGATTGACGCAGGGCAGGCACCGGGCAAGCAGGGACGCAGGGAAGAAACTTTGACGCAGATGAAATCTATCGGGCGGCTACCGTGGCGTTGGCAGCGGAAGTCGCCGCCGTCGGGCTGTTGGCCGGCCCGTTGGGCGCCCCCGGTGTTGTCGACGTCGCTGGGGCATCGGCCACTGGCGCGTCACCCCAGCCGCCGCCGAGGGCGCGGATCAGGTTGACGGTCGAGACCGCGTTCGCGCCGGCGAGTTGGACCGCACTGCGCCGCGCCTGGAGCACCGTACGTTCCGCATCGATGACATCGAGATAGGCAATCGAGCCTTCCTGATACTGCATGCGCGAGAGTTGTGCGGCACGGTTGGACGCTGTCACCGCCTCGTTCTGCGCCCGCGTCTGCGCGGCAAGCAAGCGGAGGTTGGACAGGTTGTCCTCGACTTCCTGGAACGCGACGAGGACTTGCTGGCGATAGTTCGCGACGTCTTCCTCGTAGCGCGCCCGCGCCCGCGATAGATTGCCGCTGCGCGCGCCGCCATCGAAGATCGGCATCGAGAGCAGTCCGCCCACCACCGGTCCGAGCAGGAAGGTACGGCTCGACCAGTTGAACAGGTCGCCCAGCGTGGCCGCTTCGAAGCCACCCGCGCCAGTCAGTGACAGCGACGGGAAGAACGCGGCTTTCGCCACCCCGATGCGCGCATTGGCGGCTGCCATGGCACGTTCGGCCGCCGCGATATCCGGACGCCGTTCGAGCAAGGCAGACGGCAGACCCGCCGGGATGTGCACGGCGACCGGCGTGAGCGGCGACGGCGCGAACGTGAACTGCGCGGGCGCCTTGCCGAGCAGAATCGCGAGGCTGTGTTCCGAGGCTGCCCGCAGACGCGCGACCGCCAGCGCGTCGGATTGCGCCGTGGCCAGCTCGGCCTTGGCGCGCGCCACGTCCAGCTCGTCGATATCGCCTTCGGCAAAGCGTCGCTGTACCAGCTTGAGCGCTGCTTCGCGCAGCGTCACCGTTTGCGTGTAGAGCGCCTGTTCCGCGTCGAGTTCGCGCAGACTGAAGTAGTTCTGCGCGACATCGGCTTGCAGCGCAAGCTGCACCGAACGGTAGAGCGCTTCGCTCTGCTCGGCGTCCGCGCGGGCCGCGGCCACGTTATCCGACACGCGTCCGAATAAATCGACTTCATAGCCAACGCTCGCTTGTGCGCGCCACAGGGTGTAAGGCGCGATGTTCGTGCCGTCGGGCTGCATCTGCGAGGCGGGCGAGAGCTTCTGCCGCGTGGGGCCGAACCCGGCGTCGAGCGTCGGGAATAGCGCCGCACGGGCCTGACGCTGCACCCCTCGCGCTTCCTGCACGCGGGCGGCGGCCGCCTTCAGGTTCTGGTTGGCCGCCAGCGCATCATCCTCGAGCGTGTTCAGCGTGGCGTCGCCAAATACCTTCCACCATTGGCCGCGCGCCATTGCTTCGGCAGGCTCGGCAGGCTTCCACGTCCCGGCTTCACCCGCCGGGAGCGACGCTTCCTTGAATGCCGTCGGCGTCCCCTTGTCGGTCACCGTCGGCACTTCGTACGTGGGGGCCATCGAGCAGCCCGCCACCACCAGCAGGGCCCCGAGCAGGCTCGAGATACCCAGACTTCGTTTGATCCATTGCGATTGCATGATTGGCATCCTTCAGACTTCGGCCTTGACGTTGGCGGGCATGGTCGATGCGTGAGCGCTGTGCAGCGGCTTCTTGCCCGCCAGCGTGCGCAGCAACACGTAGAACACCGGCGTCATCATCAGACCGAAGCCGGTCACGCCGATCATGCCGAAGAACACGGCAACCCCCATTGCGTGACGCATTTCCGAGCCGGCGCCGGTCGATGTCACCAACGGCACCACCCCCATGATGAACGCGATCGACGTCATCAGAATCGGTCGCAGACGCAGGCGGCTTGCCTCGATCGCGGCGGCCACGGGACTGCGGCCTTGCATTTCCAGCTCTCGTGCGAACTCCACGATCAGGATCGCGTTCTTCGCGGAGAGCCCCACCAGCACCATCAGACCGATCTGCGTGAAGATGTTGTTATCTCCTCCGGTCAGCCACACGCCGAACAGCGCGGACAGAATGCTCATCGGCACGATCATGATGACGGCGAGCGGCAGCGTCAGGCTTTCGTACTGTGCGGCGAGCACCAGGAACACCAGCAGCACCGAGATCGGGAACACCCACAGCGCTGAGTTGCCCGCGAGAATCTGCTGATACGTCAGGTCCGTCCATTCGAACTTCACCCCGCGCGGCAGCGTCTCGGCCGCAATGCGCTCCACGGCAGCCTGCGCCTGACCCGACGAATACCCGGGGGCCGGGCCGCCGTTCACGTCGGCGGCGGTGTAGCCGTTGTAACGCACCACCATTTCCGGGCCGAACGTTGGCGACACTTTCACCAGTGACGAGAGCGGCACCATGTCGCCATGGCTGTTGCGCGTCTTGAGCAGTCCGATGTCATCGGCATGGGCGCGGAACGGCGCATCGGCCTGGACACGCACCTGATACACGCGCCCGAACTTGTTGAAGTCGTTTACGTACAGCGAGCCGAGGTAGATCTGCATGGTGTCGAACACGTCGGTGATCGGCACACCCAACTGCTTGGCTTTCACGCGGTCGAGATCCACGTTCAACTGCGGCACGTTGATCTGATACGACGAGAACGTCGGGCCCAGTTCCTTCGTTTGCGAGGCCTTCTTGATGAACGCCTGCGTGGCGTCGTTCAAGGCGGCGTAGCCGAGCGCACCGCGATCTTCGATTTGCAGCTTGAAGCCGCCCAGCGTTCCCAGACCCAGCACCGGCGGGGGCGGGAAGACGGCGATGAACGAGTCCTTCATCTTCGAATACGCGCCGTTGAGCTGCCCGGCGATGGCTGCCGCCGAGAGCGTCTTGTCGTGACGCTCGGCGAACGGCTTGAGCGTGACGAATACGATGCCGGCCGACGACGAGTTGGTAAATCCATTGACCGACAACCCGGGGAAGGCCACGGCGCTCTGCACGCCCGGCGTTTTCAAGGCAACGTCGGTCATGTCGCGAATCACCTTTTCGGTACGATCGAGCGACGCGCCGTTCGGCAACTGGGCGAACGCGACCAGATACTCCTTGTCCTGCGCCGGCACGAAGCCGCTCGGCACGACCTTGCTCATCAGCATCGTGGCGCCGAGCAGGACGGCGAAGATCGCCATCATGATCGCCTTGCGCCCGATCACGCGCGTCACACCTTGACCGTACTTCTCCGAGCCGCGATGGAACACGCGGTTGAACGCGTTGAAGAAGCCCCCCAGGTATCGGTTCATCTGCCGCGTAAGCCAGTCGGGCTTGGCGTGATGGTCCTTGAGCAGCAGCGCGGCCATGGCCGGCGACAGCGTGAGCGAGTTGAAGGCCGAGATCACCGTCGAGATGGCGATGGTCATCGCGAACTGCTTGTAGAACTGGCCCGTGAGGCCCGACATGAAAGCGAGCGGCACGAACACGGCCACCAGCGTGAGCGCGATCGCGATAATCGGACCGCTCACTTCGCGCATGGCCTGATACGTCGCCTCCTTGGGCGAGAGCCCGGCCGCAATGTTGCGCTCCACGTTCTCGACCACCACGATGGCGTCGTCCACGACGATACCGATGGCGAGCACCATCCCGAACAGCGACAACGCGTTGATCGAATAGCCGAAGCCGAGCAGCAGGGCGAACGTCCCCACAATCGATACCGGCACGGCGAGCAGCGGAATGATCGACGCGCGCCACGTCTGCAGGAACACGATCACCACCAGCACCACGAGGGCGATGGCTTCGAGCAGCGTGTGCACCACGGCCTTGATCGACGAACGCACGAACTGCGTCGGGTCATAGACGATGCGGTATTCGACGCCCGGAGGCATGTCCTTTTGCAGCTCCGCCATCGCTTCGCGTACTTGATCGGAGATCTGCAGCGAGTTCGCCCCCGGCGACTGGTTGATCGCCAACGCCACCGCCGGCTGGTTGTCGAGCAACGAGCGCAGGCTGTATTGCGAAGCGTCGAGCTGCACGCGGGCCACGTCGCCCAGGTGCGTGACGGCACCGTCCGGCGAGGTCTTCAGGATGATGTCGCGGAACTCGTCTTCCGTGTTCAACCGGCCACGCGCGTTGACATTGAGCTGCAACGGCGTGTCTGGACCGGCCGGCGATGCGCCGATGACACCCGCCGCGACCTGTACGTTCTGTTCGCGAATGGCCTTCACCACATCAGAGGCGGTCAGGCCCCGTTGGGCCACCTTCGCCGGATCGAGCCACACCCGCATCGAGTAATCGCCCGCGCCCCACAACTGCACTTCCCCCACGCCCTTGATGCGCGAGAGGCGATCCTTGACGTTGATGAGCGCGTAGTTGCGCAGATAGGTCATATCGTAGCGCTGGTTCGGCGAGAGCAAGTGCACCACCATCGTGAGCGTGGGCGAGGACTTGATCGTCGTCACACCCAGACGCTGAACGTCGTCCGGCAGACGCGGCAGCGCTTGCGAGACACGGTTCTGCACGAGCTGCTGGGCCTTGTCCGGGTCGGTGCCCAGGCGGAAGGTCACGGTCGTGGTGAGATTGCCGTCGCTGTTGGCCTGCGACTGCATGTAAAGCATGTTCTCCACGCCGTTGATCTGCTCTTCGAGCGGCGCGGCAACGGTCTCGGCGATCACCTTCGGGTTGGCGCCGGGGTATTGGGCATGTACCACGACCGACGGCGGAACCACTTCCGGGTACTCCGAGATCGGCAACTGGAACACGGCGATCAGGCCGGCCAGCAGCGTGATGACCGAGAGCACCCCCGCGAAGATGGGCCGGTCGATAAAAAATTTTGAGATGTTCATGACGAGACTCTTGGGGGTCGTTCAGGACGCGGTTCGTGCGTGCGCAGGCGTGCCTGGGCGCATTTCACGAACGCGTCGCCGTGGTGGCCGTGGCGACCGATCGGGTCGTGCCCGGCTTGGCGCTCGCGCTGTCCTTGGGAGGGGCCTGAGGGGGCCGGCTGGCGGTGCCGGTATCGGTGGCGTTGGTGGCCATGGCCGGCGCGACGATGTCGTGCCCGTCGCCCGTGTCGCCGGCCATCTTCACGGCTTTCGGCGTGACGGGATCGCCCGGACGCACGCGCTGCAGACCGTTGACCACGATGCGCTCGCCGTCTTTCAAGCCACCGGCGATCTCGATGAGGCCGCCGTGGCGCTCGCCCAACTGGACTTCGCGATACTGCACCTTGTTCTGCGGGTCGACGACGAGCACAAACTTCTTGCTCTGGTCGGTGCCGATGGCTGCCTCGTCGACGAGCAGTGCCGGGTGAGGCTCGCCCCCGCCCACGCGAATGCGGGCGTACAGGCCCGGCAAGAGCGCGCCGTCGGCGTTATCGAAGCGCGCACGCACGCGGATCGTGCCCGAGGTCGTATCGAAACGGTTATCGACCGAATACACGGTGCCCTTGCGCGAATAGCCGGACTCGTTGGCCAGGCCCAGGTCGACGGGGACGCCGTTCGGCTTCGCGGTATCGCGCGCGAGATAGCGCAGATAGGTCTGCTCATCGACGTCGAACGCCGCGTAGATCGGCGAAACGGAGACCACGGTGGTCAGCGCAGGCGATTGGGCGCCGGCCGATACCGTATTGCCCACCGTGATTTCCGCGCGCGAGACGCGACCTGCGATCGGTGCCACGATTTGCGTATAGCCGAGGTTGATGCGAGCGGTTTCGAGCGCGGCGCGCGCCGCTTTCACGTTGGCGGCGGCCTCGCGCGCGGCGTTTTCCTTCTGGTCGAAGTCCTTCTTCGCGATGGCGTTATCCGCGATCAGCCGCTGCGCGCGGGCGAGGTCGGTGCTGGTGAAGACGTCGCGCGCCTGCGCCGACGCGAGTTGTGCCGCCGTGCGGTCGACTTCGGCCGCGTACGGACGCGGATCGATCGTGAAGAGCGCATCGCCCTTTTTCACGAGCTGTCCGTCCCGGAAATGCACGGCGGTGATGGTGCCCGACACGAGCGGCTTGATGTCGACGCGATCCACAGCGTCGAGGCGGCCGGAATAGCTTTGCCAATCGGTCACGGTGCGTGAGATCACGTTGGCTACGTCGACTTCCACTGTCGGCATGACTTGCGCGCTGGGAGGCGTGCTGGCGTCGACGCGCACGACCGTGAGCGTGCCCAGGGCCACGAGCGCGACCGTAACGGCGGCGGCAATAAGAACGGGTTTGCGAGCGAGGGTGGTCATTTTTTTAAAATCTCCGGAATCGGATGGACTCACTGGGTGGCACCGGTGGCGGGTGGCGCCAGCCGGCGTGTCAGGAACGCGGCCACTTCCCGCAGTGCGGCGGGCAGGGCGGCCAGGCCGTGATGGGACGCGCTGCGATGGCGCGTGACCTGTGTCGGCACGCCGGCGGCGATGAGCTCCGCCGCGTATTTTTCGGCTTCGACGTGCAGCAGGTCATGTTCGGCAGAAGCGATCAGCGTGGGCGGAAGGCCCGCGAGACGGCGCGATTCGAGCGGCGCGGCATACGGATGCAGACGCTGCGTTGCGTGCGGCAAATAGGCCCGATAGCAGCGGGCGCACTCGCTGGCTTCGATATCGCTTGGCGTGCGCCCGTCGGCCAGGCGCGTCATGCTGGGGTCGAGCAGGGGGGCGAGCAGTACCTGTGCCGAGATGGCAATTTCACCGCGATCGCGCGCCATCATCGTCAACGCTGCGGCGATGTTGCCGCCGGCGTCGTGCCCGGCCACGGCAAGACGGCGCGGACTGGCACCGTAGCGCCGGGCGTTGCGGTGCAGCCAGCGCGCGGCGCACCACGCATCTTCCGGCGCTGCGGGGAACGGGTGTGCCGGGGCGA
>NZ_KB290532.1:0-1731 GCF_000282835.1 Pandoraea sp. B-6
CCGCACCGCGTGGGGCCAGCCGTCACATGGAGGACCTGCCGCCCGACGACAGGCCGATGTGGCTCGACAGCGATGGCAGCGGCGACGGCGACGCAGCCGCCGATGCTGCGCTGTGGTCGATCATGCGCGATGCGGGCGAGGCCGGGGCGCCGTCGCGTCCTGCGCTGCCGGGCGTCGAGACACTGGACTGGGAGGCGCTGACGGAGCGCGTCGCCAATTGCCGCCTGTGCGGCCTGTGCGAAACGCGTACGCAGACGGTCTTCGGCGTGGGCGACCGCGAGGCCGACTGGCTGCTCGTGGGGGAAGCCCCGGGCCAGCAGGAGGATTTGCAGGGCGAGCCGTTCGTGGGGCAGGCGGGCAAGCTGCTCGACAACATGCTGCGCGCCGTGACATTGCAGCGCGGCGAGAACGTGTATATCGCGAACGTCCTCAAGTGCCGTCCGCCGAACAACCGAGATCCCGAAGCGACCGAAGTGGCGAGCTGCGAGCCTTACCTGAAGCGTCAGGTGGCACTGCTCAAGCCGCGCGTGATCGTGGTGATGGGGCGTTTCGCCGCGCAGAGCATTTTGCGCACGCAGGCGAGCATCGCCAGCCTGCGCGGGCGCGTGCATGAATATGAAGGCGTGCCGGTGATCGTGACGTACCATCCGGCTTACCTGTTGCGCAGTTTGCCCGACAAGGCCAAGGCCTGGACCGATTGGTGCCTGGCACGGGCTACCTACGAGGCTGTGTGCGAATCGACTCCCTCCCAGACGCCTACGGCGAACTGATCGAAACGCTGCGCGAGGCGCCGGTGCGCGACCTCGCGTGGCTGCTGTTGTCCGCCGATCTGCTCAGTGCCGCCCGCTTTCCGGCGGCGCTGGCGCAGTTCGACGGCGTGCAGGCGGTGAACGATGTGGCGCGCCAGCCCGACATCGCCGATCCCGTCCCCCATTCCCGAATCCTGCGCGACTGGCTACTGGCCTGCGATGCCGACGTCGAGCCGTTGCGCGACTTTCTTGCGCGCGGCGAAAGTCATCGCCTGGGGCGCTATGCGGAGCAACTGCTGCACTTCGCACTGCTGCACAGTCCTCGCTTCGATCTGCTCGCCGCCGGTTTGCAGGTGCGTGACGCCCGGCGCGGCAATATGACGCTCGGCGAGTGCGATTTCCTGTTGGCCCGGCGCGCCGACCGTCAATTGCTGCATTGGGAGCTGGCGGTGAAGCTGTATCTGTTCGTGCCACCAGCGACGCCGTCGCCGGGGCTCGACGAACGTGCCGTGCAGTTTCACTGGCTCGGACCGAATCTGGCCGACAGCCTGGCCGACAAGGTGGCGCGGTTGCTCGATCATCAATTGCGCCTGACCACGCTGGACGCAGCGCTTAGCGCATTGCCTATCGCCGGACCGTGGCTGCCGCAGGTCTATCTGAAGGGCTGGCTTTTCCATCCACTCGCGCACGGTGGGCAGTTGCCGGCGGTGGCGTCCGAGGCGCACGGTCGCGGCTGGTGGGCGACGCTCGACGAGTGGTGGGCGCACGCGCAGTCGACACAACGTGCGCCGAGCGCCGCACGCGAACGCACGTGGGCATTGCTGCCGCGCGCGCGTTGGCTGGCCCCCGCGCGCGTCAGCGATTCCTCGGCGCTATCGCTGGCGGCGATGCATACCCGAATCGAGACGCACTGGCGAGAACGCGGCGCCGAGCCGTTGCTCGTCGTGTCGCTGAACCGGCGGGCGGGCGGGGGGGGTTGGTT
>NZ_KB290532.1:1741-14929 GCF_000282835.1 Pandoraea sp. B-6
GGGATTGGTTCGAGGAAGAGCGCGGATTTATCGTGCCTGATTTCTGGGCGCCGCGCGCCCGGCATCGCATCGAGGAATTGAGCGAACGGGCCGACGCGGCCGCGCGTCGCGCGCTGGCGCAGAGTGCCGACGACGGCGCGCCGTCGATCTGAGTCGGCGTATTGCGCGTATTGCGAGCGTTCAGCGCCTCACTGCGTCACGCCTTGGGCCAGACGGCGTGGAAGTGATGCACGGGGCCGACACCGTGGCCGATGTGCAATGTGTCGCTGGCGGAAAGTGCGCCGTTGAGATACGCCTTGGCGTCGCGCACGGTGTCCGACCAGTCGTGGCGACGGGGTCGCAACGCGGCCAGCGCGGCGGAGAGCGTGCAGCCGGTACCGTGGGTGTTGTGCACGGCGATGCGCGGGGCGGTGAAGCGCTCGACCCCGGTCGCGCTCACGAGCCAGTCCGGGCTGAGATCGCTGGCCAGATGGCCCCCCTTGACCAGCACATGGCGAGCGCCCAGCGCGCGCAGCGCTTGCGCTTGCTGTTCCATCTCGCGTTCATCGGTCGCGGGCTCGACGCCGAGCAGCGCCGCGGCTTCCGGCAGGTTGGGGGTGATCAGATCCGCCAGCGGCAGCAGTTCATCGCGCAATGCGGCGACGGCGTCGGGTTGCAGCAACGCGTGGCCGCTCTTAGAGATCATCACGGTATCGAGCACGACGAAGCGCGGCTTGTACTGCCGCAATCCGGCGGCAACGGCGCGCACGACCTCGGCATTGCCAAGCATGCCCAGCTTGACGGCATCGACCGTCAGATCCTGGAAAACGGCATCCATTTGCGCAGTGACGAAACTCGCCGGCGGCGTGTGGATGGCGGTGACCCCCTGCGTGTTCTGCGCGGTGAGGGCGGTAATCACGCTGGCACCGTAGGCGCCGAGCGCGGAAAACGTTTTCAGATCGGCTTGGATGCCGGCGCCACCGCTGGAATCCGAGCCGGCAATGGTGAGAACGATGGGAACGGACGACTGACGCGAAGACATATCAATGCTTGATTTCGCCGATGAGCGCGACCGAATCGAATTCGCGCTGATTGGCCTGGTGACGCCGCATGACGAGCCACATCGTACCCGAGACAAACACGCCGAACAGAATGATGACGACCCCCACCGGCACGTTGAACCAGATCAGCAGCGCGTAGAGGCACAGCATGATGAGCACGGAAAGGTTCTCGTTGAAGTTCTGCACGGCGATGGAATGGCCCGCCGAGAGTAAGACGTGACCGCGATGTTGGAGCAGGGCGTTCATCGGCACCACGAAGAAACCCGCGAGCGCACCGACGATGATGAGGAAGATGTAGGCAACGATCAGGTACAGCGGCACTTTCCAATCGGCGCCCCACGGCAGTAGGTCCTTCGAGAAGAAGGCCATCGCCATCACCGCGATGCCCATGGCGATGCCGACCGGCAGCACTGAGAGTGAACGCTTGAGCGGGATGCGCGAGGCGGCGGCGATGGCGCCGATGGCCACGCCCACCGCGGACACCGCCTGCAGGATGGCGCCTTCCGAGAGCGTCATGCCCAGCGCTTTTTCGGCCCAGCGCAGCACGATGAACTGGAGCGTTGCTCCCGCGCCCCAGAACAGGGTCGTGACGGCGAGCGAGATCTGGCCCAGCTTGTCGCGCCACAGCGTGGTGAAGCAGTCGGCAAAATCGGAGACGAGTCGGATTGGATTACGTTGCTGACGCGCGTAACGCGCGCCCGTGTCGGGGATGCGCAAATTGAACAGCGCGGCAATCACGTAGATGACCATGATGACCACCATCGAGGCCATCGCCGGCGTATTGATGACCTCTGGCGTGCGTTGGAGCACCCATTCGGAAATATGTGGGCTGATGAGTGTGCCGCCGAGAACGGTGCCGAGAATGATCGAACTGACCGTCAGCCCCTCGATCCAGCCGTTGGCCGCGACCAGTTTCTCCGCAGGCAGCAATTCGGTGAGAATGCCGTACTTCGCGGGCGAGTAGGCCGCCGCGCCGAAGCCGACTACACCATACGCGATCAGTGGATGCGAGCCGAACAGCATCATCAGGCAGCCCGCGACCTTGATCGAGTTGCTGATGAACATGACCTTGCCCTTGGGCATCGAATCGGCGAAGGCCCCGACGTAGGCGGCGAGAATGACGTAGGAGAGCACGAAGAAGAGCTTGAGCAGCGGCGTCATCCACTGCGGGGAGTGCAGATCTTTCAGGAGCGCGATTGCGGCGATGAGCAATGCATTGTCGGCCAGCGACGAAAAAAACTGCGCGGCCATGATGGTATAAAAGCCTTTCTTCATCGTTCCTTGAGTCGATCCCGTGCTGCGTAAAACTTGCGTGTCTCGGTTGTCGGTATCCGCAGCGCCCGCAACGGGGTTCCCCACGGAAGAAACCGGGCTTAAACATCGGGGTATCGGCGCGCTTCGGCCAATCAACTGTCGTTATTCGGCCGTATATTCGGCCTTGATGCTCCCCGTGTCGGGCGCCCGGTCGCCCTCGGTCTGAGACCGGTCTTGTTATCGGGAGAAAAATTTGGCAAAACAAGTTGTGCGCACGGCTTTATAACACGAAAATATGCCGATGCGTTATGCCGCCAGCCTGTCCTGGCGAGCGTCTCCTTCGATCCCGTGTCCGCTTATGCCTCGTCCAATCAAAGTCTCGATTCACACCGCAGCCCTCGCTCACAATCTCGATGTCGCCCGCCGCAGTGCGCCCCGCGCCAAGGTGTGGGCCGTGGTCAAGGCCAATGCCTACGGGCATGGCATTGAAAACGCGTATCCCGGATTGCGCGACGCCGATGGCTTCGGCCTGCTCGATCTCGACGAGGCCGTGCGTTTGCGCGAACTCGGCTGGGCCGGTCCGATTCTGCTGCTCGAAGGGTTCTTCAAACCCGAAGATCTGGCCGTCGTCGACAAGTATGGTCTGACGACGACCGTGCACAGCGACGAACAACTGCGCATGCTGGAGACCACGCGCCTGAGCAAGCCGCTCAACGTGCAGCTCAAGATGAATTCGGGCATGAACCGTCTCGGCTTTGCCCCCGAGCGATTTCGCGCCGCATGGGAGCGTGCTCGCGCGATTCCCGGCGTGAGCCAGATCGTGCTGATGACTCACTTTTCCGATGCCGACGGTCCGCGCGGCATTGCGTATCAGATGGAAGCGTTCGAGCGTGGCGCATGCGACGTGCCGGGCGAGCGCAGCCTGGCCAACTCGGCCGCCACGCTGTTCCATCCGGAAGCACACGGCGCATGGGTGCGCCCGGGGATCATGCTCTATGGCTCCTCGCCGAAAGGTCTCGAAGTCCCGGCGGCCACGCTTGATCTGCAACCGACCATGACGCTCGAAGCCGAGTTGATCGGTATTCAGGACGTGCCGGCGGGCGGTACGGTCGGTTACGGTAGCGTATTCACCGCCGAGACGCCGATGCGCGTGGGCACAGTGGCCTGCGGCTATGCCGACGGCTATCCGCGTGTTGCACCCTCGGGCACGCCGATACTGGTCGACGGTGTGCGCACGCGCACCGTGGGCCGCGTGTCGATGGACATGCTGGCCGTCGATCTCACGCCGGTGCCGCAGGCACGCGTGGGTGCGCCTGTCACGTTGTGGGGGCGGGGCCTTTGCATCGACGAGGTCGCAGCGTCGGCCGGCACGCTCGGCTATGAGCTGATGTGTGCCGTGGCGCGCCGCGTGCCGGTGTACGCGAACTGAGCATCAGGACAGGATCGCCACGCATGGCCAAAGCCAAGACTGTCTATATTTGTACCGAATGCGGCGGGCAGACGCCCAAGTGGGCGGGGCAGTGTCCCCACTGCAACGGCTGGAATTCGCTCGTCGAATCGGTGGCGGAAGCGCCGACAGGTCATCGATACCAATCGCTCGCCAAGAGTACGCCTGTGCGCAAGCTCGCGCAGATCGAGGCGGCCGATGTGCCGCGCTTCTCCAGCGGCGTGAGCGAATTCGACCGCGTGCTGGGCGGCGGTCTGGTTGCCGGCGGCGTGGTGCTCATCGGGGGAGATCCCGGGATCGGCAAGTCGACGCTGCTGCTTCAGTCGCTTGCACATCTGGCGCGCGAACGGCGTGCGCTGTATGTGAGCGGCGAAGAATCGGGCGCGCAGATTGCCTTGCGTGCGCAGCGCCTGGGCCTCGGCGCCGCGGGCGAGGGCGGCGGGGAATTGGATTTGCTGGCGGAAATCCAGCTCGAGAAGATTCTGGGCGCCATCGAGTCGGAGAAGCCCGACGTGGTCGTGATCGACTCGATCCAGACGGTCTACTCAGAAGCGCTCAGTTCGGCGCCGGGATCGGTCGCGCAGGTGCGCGAATGCGCGGCGCAACTCACGCGCAGCGCCAAGCAGAGCGGCGTAACGGTGATCATGGTTGGCCACGTAACCAAGGAAGGCAGTCTCGCCGGGCCGCGCGTTCTCGAACACATCGTCGACACGGTGCTGTATTTCGAGGGCGATACGCACTCGTCGTACCGGTTGGTGCGGGCGTTCAAAAATCGCTTCGGTGCCGTCAACGAGTTGGGCGTGTTTGCGATGACGGAGAAAGGCCTGCGCGGCGTGGCGAATCCGTCGGCCTTGTTCCTCTCGCAACATGAGCAAAGCGTGCCGGGCTCGTGCGTGCTCGTCACGCAGGAAGGCACGCGCCCGCTGCTCGTCGAGGTGCAGGCGCTGGTCGACACGGCGCAGGTGCCCAATCCGCGGCGTTTGGCCGTGGGGCTGGAGCAGAACCGGCTGGCCATGTTGCTCGCCGTGATGCATCGTCATGCGGGCATCGCCTGTTTCGATCAGGACGTGTTCCTGAACGCCGTCGGCGGCGTGAAGATCTCGGAGCCGGCGGCCGATCTGGCCGTATTGCTGGCAATTCATTCGTCGCTGCGCAACAAGCCGTTGCCGCGCGGCATCGTGGCATTCGGCGAGGTCGGGCTGGCGGGCGAAATCCGGCCGAGCCCGCGCGGTCAGGATCGTCTCAAGGAAGCCGCCAAACTGGGCTTTTCGATTGCGATCATCCCGAAGGCGAATGCGCCGAAGCAACCCATCGACGGCCTCGAAGTGCATGCCGTCGACCGTTTGGAGCACGCGATTTCCGTCGTGGCGGGGTTGTAGTCGCGCTGGCGCTTGGGGGCGCTCCGGGGCAGGCCTTCTCAAGGCCATGCCACCGCCCCGGCAGCCAGGGTCTGACGCCTGTCAGACGATCTGCTCGAGCGCTTCCTGTGCGTCGAGCCATTCGGCTTCAATGTCCGACAGTTTGGCCGTGACGTCCACCTGCTGCTTCAGGCTGTCGGTCAGCAAGGCTTTTTTCGCGTCTTCATAGGTGCCGCTGTCGGCGAGGATGGCGTCGAGTCGCGCCTTTTCGTCCGCGAGTTTCGCCATCGATTGCTCCAGCTTCTCGATCTTGCGTTGCAGCGGTTTGCGCAGTTGAGACAGCCGCTGGCGTTCCTGCGCTTCGGCGCGCTTCTGATCCTTGCGATTGACGCCGTCGCCACTCTCTGCACTCTCACCGCTACCGTTGCTGGCATCACGTGCCGCGGCCCGTTGGTCGGCCGCGTGTTGCAGCAGCCAGTCGCGATAGTCGTCGAGATCGCCGTCGAACGGCTTTACTTCGCCGCCGGCCACGAGCAGAAACTGATCGGTGGTCGCGCGCAGCAAATGCCGATCGTGCGAGACGAGAATCAATGTGCCGTCGAACTGCGCCAAGGCCATCGTGAGCGCGTGGCGCGTTTCTAGGTCCAGGTGATTGGTCGGTTCGTCGAGCAGCAGAAGGTTCGGCTTGCGCCAGATGATGAGCGCGAGCGCCAGACGCGCCTTCTCGCCGCCAGAGAACGGGGCGATCGACGACGTGGCCATGTCACCACGGAAATTGAACCCGCCCAGAAAATCCCGTAGCTCCTGCTCGCGCGTATCCGGGGCGAGCCGCTGCAAGTGCTGCAACGGCGAATCGTCGTGACGCAGCGTTTCGACCTGATGCTGGGCGAAGTAGCCGATCTGCAGGCCCTTGCCGGTTTTCACCGAGCCGGTGAGGGTCGCCAGCGTGCCGGCGAGCGTTTTGATCAGCGTCGATTTGCCCTGACCGTTGGCGCCGAGCAGGCCGATACGTTGCTCGTTCTGCACCGACATCGTGACGTGCGGCAGGATGACCTTCTCGCTGCCGTCCTCGAGCGGGTAGCCGCAACGGACGGCTTCGAGCACGAGCATTGGGTTCGGCGCGCTGTCAGCCGGGCGGAACTCAAACGTGAACGGCGACGCGATATGCGCGGGGGCGATGCGCTCCATCTTTTCGAGCGCCTTCACGCGACTCTGCGCCTGGCGTGCCTTCGTCGCCTTGGCCTTGAAGCGCGTGATGAACGACTCCAGGTGCGCAATCGTCTTTTGCTGCTTCTCGAAGGCGCTTTGCTGCAGCGTCAGTTGCTGGCCGCGCAGGATTTCGAACTGACTGTAGTTGCCACCGTAACGCTTGATCTGCTGATTCTCGATGTGCAGCGTGACGTTGCAGACCTCGTCGAGAAATTCGCGATCGTGCGAAATCACGATGAGCGTACCGGGGTAACGCTTGAGCCAGTCTTCGAGCCAGACGATGGCGTCCAGATCCAGGTGGTTGGTCGGCTCGTCGAGCAGCAACAGATCGGACGGGCACATGAGCGCCTGCGCCAGATTCAGGCGCATGCGCCACCCGCCCGAGAAGCTGGCGACCGGCAACTGCGTTTGCGCCAACGTAAAGCCGAGGCCGAGCAGCAGCGCCTCGCCGCGGGCCGGGGCGGTGTACCCGTCGGCGTCGGCGAAGGCCGCGTGGGCGTCGGCCTGGGCATGGCCGTCGTGAGCGACTTCCGCCGCCGCAATATTCGCTTCGATCTCACGCAGCCGCGTGTCGCCGTCGAGAACGTAGTCGAGCGCAGTACGCTCGACCGCTGGCGTCTCCTGCATCACATGCGCCAGGCGCCAGCTACTGGGCACGAAGACATCGCCCCCATCCGCGTGCAACTGCCCGCGCAACAGCGCGAACAGCGTGGACTTGCCGGCGCCGTTGGCGCCGACGAGGCCGACGCGCTCGCCCGGGTTGAGCGTGACGGAGGTGTCCTCGAAGAGCGGCTTGGTGCCGCGCGCGAGGGAAAGGTGTTCGAATCGGATCACGAAAAAGGCCGAGGGGTAAGCGGGTCAGTGCGTCCTTGGCCTGCGCGGCGGGCATGTGCCGTCGATCCAATGAGGACCGAACGTGCCATGCCGGCAAACCCACGCGCAGAGGACGGCAGAACCGCTATTTTACCGGTCTGCGCAGGCGAATGCGATGCGCGCCGTCGACTGGCTACAGAATTGGGGCGAAAAGCCGCGCCACGCGCATCACAATCTGGCGCCATTTCGGAATCGTCCGAAATTCGTCCTTGTTCAGCAGGGTGGCATGCTCGAAGTCGTGCGTGAGCATGAACGCGACGTCATCGGCAAAGGCGCGGTCGACGGTCAGCAGCATGATCTCGAAATTGAGGCGGAACGACCGGTTGTCGAGGTTGGCGCTACCGACGGCGGCCGCGCTGTCGTCGATCAGTACGACCTTCTGGTGAACGAAGCCGTGTTGATACCGATAGACGTTGATGCCGCTGCGGGCGGCTTCGAAGGCGTACGACGTGGTGGCTTCGAACACCACGCGGTGATCGGCCCGGTCGGGGATCAGGATGCGCACGTCCACGCCGCGCAGCACCGCCAGGCGCAATGCGGAGAACACGGCTTCGTCGGGCACGAAGTAGGGAGTGGTGAGCCAGACCCGCTGTTGCGCAGCGTTGATGGCGGTGACAAAGAAGAGCGACGACGTTTCCAGCCGGTCGGCGGGGCCGCTGGGCACCACCTGGCAGTGCATGTCTTCGCCGGAGGCGACCGGTTGACGATTCAGCTCCGGTACCGTGCCCGTACTCCAGTGCCAGTCTTCGGCGAACGCGCGTTGAATGCCGACCACTGCCGGGCCGCGCACGGCAATGTGCGTGTCGCGCCAGGGGGCCAGCGGCGGTTTCTCGCCAAGATACTCCACGCCGACGTTGTGACCGCCGATGAACGCTTCGTTGCCGTCGATCACGACAATCTTGCGGTGATTGCGAAAGTTCAACTGGAAGCGATTCACGAAAATACCGCGCTTGGCGGCGGCGAACTCGTGCACGAGGACACCGCCTTGGCGCAGCGTGTCGCAGTAACTGCCGGGCAAGTCGTGGCTGCCGATCCGGTCGTAGAGAAAGAATACCTTCACGCCCGTGGCGGCGCGCGCGAGCAGGCGGGCGGACAGGGCGCGTCCAAGGGCATCGTCCTTGACGATGAAGAACTGAATGACGATGTAGTCGCGCGCGCGGTCGATGGCGGCAAAGATGGCATCGAACGTGGCGTGGCCGTTCACCAGCAGACGCACGCGATTGCCGGCAACGAACGACATGCCCGTCATGGCGGTGAGCGCCGCAAACTCGGGATGGGCTTCCATCGCGACAGGCGGCTCACCGCTCCATTGTGTTTCGCCGATGCGGGTTTGCAACGCTTGATTCCGGGCGCGCCGGGCCTCGACGTAGCCGATGAACTTCGATCGGCCGAGGAACAGGTAGGGGATGAGCGTGAGGTAGGGCATCGTGACGAGCGATACCGCCCACGCCACGGCGCCCTGCGACGTCCGTACCGTCAGCACGGCATGGATCGCGGCGATCGCCCCCAGTGCATGGATACAGGCGACGGCAAAGCCGACGTCGAGCCAATTGAGCACCATGACGGACAATCTTCCTCCATGCCGTGAGTCGCGCGGACCCGGGAACCCGAGTGTAACCGGGCTGCACGACCTTAGGCGAGCACTCGCTGCAATGGGCGAGCACCGAGGCGATTACGGCAGGTCGGCGGCCTGTACCAGGAACACCATGTCGTCGCCGGCGCTCGTGGCGAGCCACGTCATCGGCAGATCGGGGAACGCGGCTTCGACAAAGTGACGTTCGTTGCCGATTTCCACGACCAGGACGCCATGCTCCGTCAGGTGCTCGCGTGCACCGGCAATGATGCGTCGAACCACGTCCATCCCGTCGTTACCCCCCGCCAGGGCAAGACGCGGCTCGTGGCGATACTCGGCCGGCAGCACCTGCATCGAACCTTCGTTCACATACGGCGGATTGGTGAGGATGACTTCGTAACGCTTGCCCGTGGGCAGCGGTGCATACAGGTCGCCCAGATGCAGCGCGACACGGTCGTCGAGGCCGTAGTCGGCCACGTTGATCCTGGCCACGGCGAGCGCGTCGGGTGAAATGTCGACGGCATCGATCTGCGCGGCCGGGAAGGTCTCGGCGGCCAGAATCGCCAGGCAGCCGGAGCCGGTGCACAGTTCGAGGACCTCGGCCACGTCGTCGGCGTGATCGACCCACGGCTGCAAAGCGTCTTCCAGTAATTCGCCGATGAACGAGCGCGGCACGATGACGCGCTCGTCCACGTAGAACCGGTGACCGTGCATCCACGCTTCATTCGTGATGTAAGACGCCGGCACTCGCTCGCCCGCACGACGGTTGACGACCGACAGTACGCGCTCGATTTCGTCGGGCAGCAAACGGGCGTCGAGAAACGGGTCGAGTGTGTCGATCGGGAGGTGCAGCGTATGCAGCAGCAGATAGGCGGCCTCGTCGTACGCCGTGGCCGTGCCATGCCCGAAGGCCAGCTCGGCCTCGGTGAAGCGCGAAACGGCGTAGCGCAATAGGTCGCGTAATGTCTGGAAGGGATGGGTCTGTGTCGTCATGGTGGAATGCCTCGTGCGCCTCAGGCCACCAGGCGCGTCAACACGCCCCGATAGATGTTCTTGAGCGGTTCGATGTCGGCCACCGCGATGTGTTCGTCGATCTTGTGGATGCTGGCGTTGCACGGACCGAATTCGATGACCTGCGGGCAGATGCGCGCGATAAAACGCCCGTCGGACGTGCCGCCCGTGGTCGAGAGTTCGGTCTCGAGCCCCGTTTCCTCGCGGATGGCGCTCGCGAGCGCTGCCGACAGGTCGCCGCGCGGCGTGAGGAACGGTTGGCCGCTGATCGACCAGTCGAGCGTATAGGTCAGGCCGTGACGGTCGAGCAACGCATGCACCCGTTGCTGGAGGCCGTCGGACGTGCTGGCGGTCGAGAAGCGGAAGTTGAACATCACCGTCAACTCGCCGGGAATGACGTTGGTCGCGCCGGTGCCTGCGTGGATATTCGAGATTTGCCACGTGGTGGGCGGGAAATACTCGTTGCCGTTGTCCCACACGGTTTGCGTCAGCTCGGCGAGTGCCGGCGCGAACAGGTGCGTTGGGTTCTTGGCGAGGTGCGGATAGGCAATGTGCCCCTGCACGCCTTTGATGACCAGCTTGCCCGACATCGATCCGCGACGGCCGTTCTTGACCATGTCGCCCAGGCGCTGGCTCGAGGTCGGCTCACCGACCACGCAGTAGTCCAGGCGCTCGCCCCGCGCCGTGAGCGCTTCAACGACCTTCACGGTACCGTCGGTGGCGGGGCCTTCCTCGTCGCTGGTCAGCAGGAAACCCACGGAGCCGGTGTGATCCGGATGTTGGGCGACGAACTCCTCGGAGGCGACCACGAACGCCGCCAGCGACGTTTTCATATCGGCGGCGCCACGACCGTAGAGCATGCCGTCACGATGCGTGGGGGCAAACGGATCCGAATGCCATTGCTCCAGCGGGCCGGTCGGTACGACGTCGGTGTGGCCTGCGAAGACGAGCAGCCGGCCGTCGGGGCCGCGCGTGCCGCGCTTGATCGCCCAGAGGTTGGTCACGCCGTTCGACGCGATGGTCTCGCACGCGAAGCCGATGGCCTCAAGGCGGCGCGCCAGGATGGCCTGGCAATCGCGGTCTTCGGGCGTCACCGAGTGACGGGCGATCAGTTGCTCGGTGAGCGCCAGTGTGGCGCCTTGGGAGAAAGTCATGAATTCAGAATCGTGAGGCGTAACTGTCGGGCGCGAAGCCCACGGAAACCTGGCCGTCGGCCACCAGCACCGGGCGCTTGATGAGCGATGGATTTTCGACCATCAGCGTGCGGGCCACCGACGTATCGGCCGCCGCCGCTTGTTGTTCCGGCGAGAGTTTGCGCCAGGTCGTGCCCTTGCGATTGAGCAGCGTGGCAAGCGGAACCTGGGCGAGCCAGGTGTCCAGCAGCGCGTCGTTCACGCCCGCTTTCTTGAAGTCGTGAAAGTCGTACGCCACGCCGTGCTCGTCGAGCCAGGTGCGCGCCTTCTTCACGGTGTCGCAGTTGGGAATGCCATACAGCACTGCCGTCATCGCCGAAACTCCTGGTGTCGCGATTGCAAAGATGCGCCGAAGCCCTCGCCGCCCAACTGGCGGCGAAGCCTCGGATACCGCGTTGCCTTACTCGCCGCGCAGCAGGTCGTTGATGGCCGTCTTGGCGCGCGTTTGCGCATCGACCTTCTTCACGATCACGGCGCAGTACAGGCTGTACTTTCCGTCCTTCGAGGGCAGGTTGCCCGGCACCACGACCGAGCCGGCCGGCACGCGGCCATAATGCACTTCACCGGTTTCGCGATCGTAGATCTTGGTCGACTGCCCCAGATACACGCCCATGGAGATCACCGAGTTCTCTTCGACGATCACGCCTTCCACGACTTCCGAGCGGGCGCCGACGAAGCAGTTGTCTTCGATGATGACCGGGTTGGCCTGCAGCGGTTCGAGCACGCCGCCGATACCGACGCCGCCCGAGAGGTGAACGTTCTTGCCGATCTGGGCGCACGAACCGACGGTGGCCCACGTGTCGACCATCGTGCCTTCGTCAACGTAGGCGCCGATGTTCGTGTACGACGGCATCAGCACCACGTTCTTGCCGATGAACGAGCCACGACGCGCCACGGCCGGCGGCACGACGCGGAAACCGCCGCGTGCGAAGTCGTCGGCGGTGTAGTTGGCGAACTTGCTCGGCACCTTGTCGTAGAACTGGCTGAAGCCGCCAGCCGGCATCACGACATTGTCTTCGAGGCGGAACGACAGCAGCACGGCCTTCTTGACCCATTGGTTCACGATCCAATGGCCGTCTTGCTTCTGGGCCACGCGCAAGGCGCCCTTGTCCAGTTCGGCGATGACGTGGGCGACGGCCTCACGCACCTCGGCAGGTGCCGACTTCGCCGAGATCTCGGCACGGTTGTCCCAGGCTTGGTCGATGGTGGTTTGCAGTTGTTGCGACATGGCGAGAATCGGTTGCAGTGAGAATTAAAGGGATTGGCAGAACTGCACGATGCGCTGGGCGCCTTCGGTGCATTCGTCCACATCGGCCACAAGGGCGATGCGCACATAGTTCTCGCCCGGGTTGGTGCCGTGCGCCGCGCGGCCCAGGTACGACCCGGGCAGGACGGCCACATTGTATTGCGCCAGCAACTGGCGCGTGAATTCCGTGTCGGACAGGCCGGTTTTCGTGTCGACCCGAGCCCACAGGTAGAAGCCCGCGTCTGGCAGACGCACGTCGAGCACGTCGGCGAGCATTGGCGTGACGGTCTGGAACTTCTTCAGGTACTTGCTGCGGTTCAGGCGCACGTGGGCTTCATCGTTCCACGCTGCAACGCTCGCCGCTTGCACGGCCGGACTCATCGCGCAGCCGTGGTACGTGCGGTACAGCAGGAATTTCTTGAGGACAGCGGCGTCGCCCGCCACGAACCCCGAGCGCATGCCCGGCACGTTCGAGCGCTTCGACAGGCTCGAGAACACGACCAGACGGTCGAAGCCCCGACCCAGTCGATGCGCTGCCGCCAGGGCGCCCAGTGGCGCATGTTCTTCGTCGAAGTAGATCTCGGAATAACACTCGTCGGACGCAATCACGAAGCCGAATTCGTCGGAGAGGTCGAACAGGCGTTTCCAGTCGGCAAGGCTCAGCACGGCGCCGGTCGGATTGCCCGGCGAGCAGAGATAGACAAGTTGGACGTCGCGCCAGACGTCGGCCGGCACGGCGTCGTAGTCCGGCGCGAAATTACGCGCGGGATCGCTGTCGACGTAATAGGGCGTCGCGCCGGCGAGCAACGTGGCGCCTTCGTAGATCTGGTAGAACGGGTTCGGACACACCACGCGCGCGCCGGGCTTGCTGCCGTCGACGACCGCCTGGGCGAACGAAAAGAGCGCCTCGCGCGAGCCCGTGACCGGCAGAACTTCCGTGGCCGGATTCACGTTGGGCAGTGCGTACCGGCGCTCCAGCCACTC
>NZ_KB290532.1:14939-15614 GCF_000282835.1 Pandoraea sp. B-6
CCACTCGGCGATCGCCGCGCGCAGCGGCTCGCCGCCCGCGGTGGCCGGATAGTTCGAGAGGCCGCCCAGCCCGTCGATCAGGGCTTCCTTGATGAACTGCGGCGTCGGGTGCTTGGGTTCCCCGATGCCGAAGCTGATGGCCTTGTACGCGCTGGCAGGCGTGATGTCCGCCACCAACGACTTCAGGCGTTCAAAGGGGTAGGGCTGGAGCTTGTCGAGTAATGGGTTCACGAGAATTCAAACAGACTCAGGGCTAGGGTTCGCGCTGCCGAGCAAGGCAACTTTCGAGGGCAATCCGGCGCCGTGCGGGCCGGCCGGCTGGGCGTTGCGCCGCGCCGCCGCGCGGCACGACGAGCGCTTTCCGGGGCCGGACTGGCAGGGCGCAGGCCACACAGGGCGGCGGTATCGTTCGTAACAACGCGCGAAGGACGGTTCCCGAACGCGCTAAAGAATGGCAAGATCGGCAAAGCGAAAATTATACCGTTATGGCGAGCACAAAGCGCGACCGCTGCGTAATTCAGCCTATTCCGAGGCGCCGATGGGGCAAGCCCAGGGAATAACTCAGATTTTTCAGGAGTCAACAGCATGACCGTAGCCGGTAACGGCGCGCACAGCCCGGCGTCGACGGCGAACGCGTCGCGACGCGCTCGGGCGGCACCTGCCCTGGCCATTCTT
>NZ_KB290532.1:15689-20547 GCF_000282835.1 Pandoraea sp. B-6
GGCACCGCAAGCGTCGCGCTGCTGTTGCTCACGCTCGTATATCGCGGCTCGCTCGGCACGCTGCGGTGGTCGTGGCTGCTCGCGGGGGTGGCGTTCGCTGGCGGCGCGACCAACGTCGCGTTTGTCTGGGGCACGACGCACGGACATGTGATGCGTGTCCTGCTGCTGTTCTACCTGACGCCGGTCTGGACGGCGCTGTTCGCCCACTGGCTGCTGGGCGAGCGCGTCGGTGTGCGCGGCGTGGGGCTGATCGCGCTGGCGCTCGGTGGGGCGGGGCTGATGCTTTGGTCGCCCGCGCTGGGCTGGCCGCTGCCCAACAACCCCGGCGAATGGGCGGGCGCCATTGCCGGGGCGGCCTTTGCGCTCAACAATGTGCTGCTGCGGCGCGTCAGTCAGGCGATGCCTGACGTGCGTGCCGAAATGCGTAGTTGGACGCTGTATCTCGGCTGCGTGGTCGGCGGGTTGCTGGTGTTGCCGTTCGATGGCGGGGCCGACACGGGGCGCGCTGCTGTCTCGGCGCTCACGTCGGGTACGGCCGCCGCTGCCGTGGCGCTCGCCTTGGGCTGCGCGATTGCGCTGACCAACGTCGTGGTGCAGTTCGGGTTGGCCCAGGTGCCCGCCAATCAGGCGGCGCTCATCATGCTCTTCGAGATCGTGGTGGCGGCGATGTCGTCCTGGTGGCTGGCGAACGAAGGGCTGGGCGTGCGCGACATCGCGGGTGGACTGTGCATTGTGGCCGCCGGCGTGCTGTCAGGCATTTTGCCGGATTCCGGGCGTTGTAAATGCGCGACGGCGAGGGATGCGATGGTATGATGCGAACCGATGTCATATCGATGTCAGCGGCCAGTGCGCAGCAGTGCGCGCAAGGCCCGACAGGACCAGCTAAGCGCGTCTGCGTCTTTCCCATCATTCCATGACCGATAAAGCGAACCTGCCGTGCGTCTGACCTCCATCAAACTCGCCGGCTTCAAGTCCTTCGTCGATCCGACGAACTTCGCGGTGCCTGGCCAACTGGTCGGGATCGTTGGCCCCAACGGGTGCGGCAAATCCAACATCATCGACGCCGTGCGCTGGGTGCTCGGTGAGTCGCGCGCCTCGGAGCTGCGCGGCGAATCGATGCAGGACGTGATTTTCAACGGATCGACCGCCCGCAAGCAGGCGAGCCGCGCCAGCGTCGAACTCGTGTTCGACAACAGCGCCGGGCGCGCCGCCGGGCAGTGGAGCCAGTACGCCGACATCGCGGTCAAGCGCGTGCTCACGCGCGATGGCACCTCCAGCTACTACATCAACAACCTGCCGGCCCGCCGGCGGGACATCCAGGACATCTTCCTCGGTACCGGCCTCGGGCCGCGCGCCTACGCCATCATCGGACAGGGGATGATCTCGCGCATCATCGAGGCCAAGCCGGAAGAGTTGCGCGTGTTCCTCGAAGAAGCTGCGGGCGTCTCCAAGTACAAGGAGCGTCGTCGCGAGACCGAGAACCGCCTGCAGGACACGCGCGAGAACCTCACGCGCGTCGAAGACATTCTGCGCGAACTCGGCAGTAATCTCGAAAAGCTGGAATCGCAGGCCGTGGTGGCCAATCGGTACAAGGACTTGCATCGCGACGGCGAAGAAAAGCAGCAGTTGCTGTGGCTGCTGCGCAAGAACGAAGCCCAGAACGAACAAGAGCGTCAACAGCGCGCGATCGAATCGGCGCAGGTCGATCTCGAAGCGCAGATGGCGCGTCTGCGCGGCTCCGAATCGGATCTCGAAACGCTGCGCGCCGCTCATTACACGGCCACCGATGCCGTTCAGGCCGCGCAAAGCGCCATGTACGAGGCGAATTCGGAGGTCAGCCGGCTGGAAGCCGAGATCCGCTACGTCGTCGAGTCGCGCAACCGCGTGCAGGCGCAACTGGCGGCGCTCACCTCGCAGCGTGAGCAATGGCAGGCGCGCTCGGCGCAGTCGGAGGAGGCCCTGACGCTCGCGGAAGAAGAACTCATCATCGCCGAGGAGCGCGCGGCCACGGCGCAGGATCAGGCGGCCGATCAGAACGATGCGCTGCCAGCGCTGGAAGCCGGCTGGCGCGACGCGCAGACCCTGCTCAACGAGCAGCGCAGCGAGATTTCGCAGGTCGAGCAGAGTCTGAAACTCGAAGCGGCGCACCAGCGCAATGCCGATCAGGCATTGCAACAGTTGCAGCAGCGTCAGGAGCGTCTGCAAGGCGAGGCGCGCGGGCTCGACAAGCCCGACGAAGCCGAACTGGAGATGCAGCGCGCCGATCTTGCCGAACATCAGGCGATGCTCGAAGACGCGCAGGCCGAACTTGCCGATGCGCAGGAGCGGCTGCCGCGACTCGAAGCCGAGCGTGCCGAGGCGCAGGCGCGGGTGCAGTCCGAAGCCGCGTCCATTGCGCAGCTCGAAGCGCGTCTCACCGCACTCAAGCAACTTCAGGAGAGTGTGCAGACGGAGGGCAAGGTGCAGCCGTGGCTCGACAAGCACGAGTTGGCGCAATTGCCGCGTCTATGGAAGAAACTGCACATTGAGCCGGGCTGGGAAAACGCCCTTGAATCGGTGCTTCGCGAGCGTCTCGCCGCCCTGGAAATCAGCAATCTCGATTGGGTGAAGGCGTTTGCGAGCGATGCGCCGCCGGCCAAGCTGGCGTTCTATTCGCCGCCACCGGCCGCGCGTGCGCTCGACGCCCCGGCGTCGCTGCGCCCGCTGCTTTCGTTGCTGCGCATCGACGATCCTGGCCTTCGTGCCGTGCTGCAGGAATGGCTCGGTCACGTGTTCGTCGCCGACGATCTCGCGCAGGCGATGGTCGCCCGGGCGCAACTGCCGGAGGGCGCGTCGCTCGTCGTCAAGGCGGGGCACCAGGTCACGCGCGTGGGTGTGCAGCTTTATGCCGCCGACTCCGAGCAGGCTGGCTTGCTCGCGCGTCAGCAGGAAATCGAGAACCTGGGCAAGCAACTGCGCGCGCAGGTGTTGCTGTCGGACGAAGTCAAGGCTGCCGCCGTGCGGGCGGAGGCTGCCTACAGCCAGGCGGCGCAGTCACTCAGCGAGGTGCGCGGGCGTGCCGAGCGCGCCACCCAGCGTGTGCATGCGCTGCAGATGGACGTGCTCAAGCTCACGCAAGCCTATGAGCGCTTCAACGCCCGCAGCACGCAGATCGACGAAGAGCTGCGTGAAATCGCCGCGCAGATCGAGGAGCAACTGGCGCTGCGCGCCGAATCGGAGGCGAACTTCGAGCAGAGCGACGCGCGTCTGGCCGAATTGCAGGCGACGTTCGAAGACGGGCAGCTCGAATTCGAATCGCTCGACAGCCGGCTCTCGGATGCCCGCAACCGTGCGCGCGAGTTGGAGCGTCTGGCGCAGGAAGCGGCGTTCGGTCAAAAGGGGATTTCAAGCAAGATCGACGAGCACCGCCGCAGTATCCAGACGGCGCTCGAGCAGGCCGAACGTTTGGTGGTGTCGATCGAGCAGGCACAGGCCGAACTCACGCAGATCACCGAACAGACGGTCGAGAACGGTTTGCAGGACGCGCTTGAACTCCGCGCGCAGAAGGAAGAGATTCTCGGGGCCGCACGCATTGAACTCGAGGCGCTCACGCACAAGTTGCGTCAGAGCGACGAAGAGCGGCTGGCGGCGGAGCGCGGGCTGCAACCGCTGCGTGACCGGATTACGGAATTCCAGTTGAAGGAGCAGGCGGCACGCCTGAACCGCGAGCAGTTCGTCGAGCAACTGACGGCGGCCGAGGTCGACGAGGAGGCACTCGCCGTCAAGCTGACGCCCGATATGAAGCCGTCGTACCTGCAAGGCGAAGTCACCCGCATCAACAACGCGATTAACGCGTTGGGTCCGGTCAACATGGCCGCGCTGGAAGAGTTGGAGACGGCGCGTGAGCGCAAGGTCTTCCTCGACGCACAGTCGGCCGACCTGAACGACGCCATCGACACCCTCGAAGGCGCGATTCGCAAAATCGACGAAGAGACGCGGGTGATGCTCCAGGGCACATTCGACGAAGTGAACAAGCATTTCGGCGAACTGTTCCCGCTGCTGTTCGGCGGCGGACAAGCCAAGCTCATCATGACCGGTGACGAAATCCTCGACGCTGGCGTACAAGTCATGGCGCAACCGCCGGGCAAGAAGAACTCTACGATTCATCTGCTGTCGGGGGGAGAGAAGGCGCTCACGGCCATTGCACTGGTGTTCGGCATGTTCCAGCTCAATCCGGCGCCGTTCTGTTTGCTCGACGAGGTGGACGCGCCGCTGGACGATGCCAACACCGAGCGCTACGCCAAGATGGTGGCGCGCATGTCGGACCGTACCCAATTCGTATTTATTTCGCATAACAAAATCGCGATGGAAATGGCCAATCAGCTCATCGGCGTCACCATGCAGGAACAAGGGGTGTCGCGGATCGTCGCGGTGGACATGGAGTCGGCGATCAATCTGGCCGAGATCGTCTGAGCCCGCGCCCACGATGGAGAAGAGAGAGGAACGCCGCGCATGAATGAACTGCAGCTCAGCTTGATTGGCGCAGGGGTAGTGGTACTGCTGGGAGTCGTGGCCTATAACGCCTGGCAGGGCAGCAAGGCACGCACACGAATACCGCGTCGCATGCCGGTCGACGGTGCCGGCATCGATGCGACGGCCGGCGTGCCGGATGCCGACGACGACCGTCCGTTCATCGAACCGACGCTTTCGCCGCCCCGGGTGCCGGCACAGTCGAGCGAGCGCCGTGAGCCCACACTGGGGCCAGTGGTGGCGGCCGGCAGTTCGGTGCAGGATGCTTTCGCGATCAACGAGGATGCCTGGGATGCGCCGCCGGCGTCGCGCAAGCGCGCCGCGCAGGACGCCGCCGCCCATGCCGCCC
>NZ_KB290533.1:0-13921 GCF_000282835.1 Pandoraea sp. B-6
ATGAAACTCTGGCCGGTCCATGTCAGCAATCTAAATCACGTTAACCGTGTCTTCAAAGGCACGACACCGGGATAACCGCTCGTTCGTCATGGTGCTAACGCTAGTCACGGTTTCAATAGGCAATCATGACGGCCGTACCGAGACTAGCAATTGGAGGTTCAAGGCCGTGCGAGATTGCCGCGCAGGACATGAGAGAGACGATAGAAAGCCCATTGAACTCACGATGACACGTGAATCAACAGGTCGATCGATTTCTAGATCCAGGGCTCTTAACGCTACGAACTGTCGCGAGCAGGCGTCTTCGGGCCGAGTCGAGCACGGCTCCAGAATCCCAGATAACTAACGCACATGTTTCCGCTTGACGACAATCATGCGAGCCAAACCAAGGCGGCCGAATTCGGCCTCACCGTCACGGATTCGGTTTTTCTACAGCGCCAGCGTCACTGTCGCCTCCCTAATAAACCGCTGCTGATAGCAATGATTCACCCGCCGGCCTACGGTGTCCAATCGCATTTTTTGAGATCGCTATACACTGGCGTTATGGCTAGCATGAGGCTGACCTTCTCCCCAGTCGCCATGGCATATTCACGGGGTACGCAACGTACGCCTCTCTCTGAGACAGGTTGAGGGCTCCGGTGTCGTCACCTAGGAGCGGTATCGCGCACCGCAGAATGCCTAGTGGGTCACTGATCGCTAGACCTTCTTCCGCATCCGACTGATATCGCCAGCTCGGTGTCCAAGTCGTGACGCTGTACGAGCCCTACGCGACGGTCGCATATGGATTGGAAAAAAGTAACCCACGTACAGACGAGCACGATTCCGAGCACATCAAACTTCGGAGTACACCAGAAGTTCGTGGTTGACAGTTAAACCCGCCGGATGGCGACTCTTACGCGATCGAACTGCGGCTACATTCGGCGGGCCGTAGGTAAGCAACGCCGTTCGCCGTAGGTCCCTTTGCTATCCATCCGTCAAGCATATCCCCCCACACCTGTAGCATAGCCCTCCGCTGCTCGGCATATTCGGCCTTGTTGTACACCGCCCGCACCCCGCGCTGCTCGTGCGCCAAACATTTCTCTATCCAGTCGCTGTTAAACCCGGCTTCATGCAATTGCGTGCTCGCCGTTCTCCGCAAGTCGTGTACTGCAAAAGACTCGAAATCCTCCGTCCCACTCTTGTGAATGAGCTTCACAGCACTGTCGATAACACGATTCAGCGTGGCAGCACTTATAGGCAATTCCGACTCGTATCGGCCTGGGTGCAGGTACGAGCTCGCGCCGAAACAGGTCTTGAAGGTAACCAGGATGTCTAGGGCCTGCTGGCTCAGATAGACATTGTGCGCGCGACCAGCCTTCATCCGCTCTTTCGGAATTGTCCAGACCGCCGCATTGAAGTCCACCTCATCCCACGTGGCCAGAATGAATTCCGACTTGCGCACCATCGTCAGGAGCATGAACTTGACGGCCAGACGCAGCGTGGGAAGCGTGGGCGTGCGCTCCAGGGCCTTGAAAAACACGTGGATTTCCCCGGGCGTCAGCGCGCGGTCTCGTGGCCTGAAAGTAGCGATAGCGGAGGGCCGGATATCTTCCGCCGGGTTGGCTACCTTCAGCCCCCTTGCCTGCACAAAGCGGTAGACCTGCAGGACGATGTCGCGTGCCTGAACGGCAGGCGCAGCCGCACCCCGCTCCTTGATCTTCTCGCATCTCGTGAGGAGTCTTGAAGGTGTGATCTCTTCTAGCTTTAATCGCCCGAATTCCATCGCGAGGTTCCGGTCGTAGACAGACTTCCTCATCGCACGGGTCGACTCAGCGAGCGTGGCTTCCGCGAAGTATTTTTCGGCCCACTTGCCGAACGTCATCGCTTCGGCCGCCTCTACCCGCTTTTCAACCTTGCTTCTCGACGGACTGACGCCCTGTTCAACTTCCCGACGAGCCCGTTCAAGGAGCAGCCTTGCTTCCGCAAGACGCACCGACATGCCAAAGGAAAGTTCGTCGGCAGCGCGTGCGCCGCGTGCTGACAGCCCGGGATCGTAGCGGCCAATGACCAGGGTTTCCCGGCGACCATTCAGACGATAGTCGAAGCGGAAACTCACCGCTCCGGCCGAGGTAACCGCCACGTAGAGGCCGCGCTGGTCAGCCACCTTGTATATCCTGCCGGTCGGCTTGAGCGCCCGCAATTCGAGGTCCGTAAGCATGCAATACTCCGTGAACTGATACCGTGTTTGATACCGTCACGCGCCGTGACGGTATCAAAATGGATCGTCTGCAGAGAAAGATGCTATACCGTCGCTCATGCCGTCGGCGGCCCGGCGCTGCCGACAGACGGCAGCGGACCAAAATAGTCGATAAACCCTTGTTTTTGTGTGGGAACTCAGGGAATCGACGGACCTCTGCAGACCACTGCAGAGGATCCTAAATTACTCCCACTCGATCGTCGCAGGCGGCTTGCCCGAGATGTCATACACGACCCGGTTCAAACCACGCACTTCGTTAATGATGCGGTTCGACACCTTGCCGAGCAGATCATGCGGCAGGTGTGCCCAGTGCGCCGTCATGAAGTCTTGCGTCTGCACGGCGCGCAGCGCCACCACCCACTCATACGTGCGGCCATCTCCCATCACGCCCACACTCTTGACCGGCAGGAACACCGCGAAGGCCTGGCTCGTCAGCTCGTACCACGTCTTGCCGCTGTTCGGCTCAACCGTGTTGCGCAGCTCTTCGATGAAGATCGCATCGGCGCGACGCAGCAGATCGGCGTAATCGCGCTTCACTTCGCCCAGAATGCGCACACCCAGACCCGGGCCCGGGAACGGGTGACGATAAACCATGTCGTGCGGCAGACCCAGCGCCACGCCCAGCTCGCGCACTTCATCCTTGAACAGGTCGCGCAGCGGCTCCAGCAGCTTCAGACCCAGCGTCTCCGGCAAGCCACCCACGTTGTGGTGGCTCTTGATCGTCGTCGCCTTCTTCGTCTTCGCCCCGCCCGACTCGATCACGTCCGGATAGATCGTGCCTTGCGCCAGCCACTTCGCATTCTTCAGCTTCTTCGCTTCCGCCTGGAACACTTCAACGAACTCACGGCCGATGATCTTGCGCTTCTGCTCCGGATCGGTCACGCCCTTCAAATGCCCCATGAACTGCTCGGCGGCATCCACGTGCACAACCTTCGCATGCAGTCGGCCTTCGAACATCTCCATCACCATTTGGCCTTCGTTCAAACGCAGCAGACCGTGATCGACGAACACGCACGTCAGTTGGTCGCCAATGGCGCGATGAATCAGCGCCGCCGCAACGCTCGAATCGACACCGCCCGACAAGCCCAGAATCACTTCCTCGTCGCCCACCTGCTCGCGGATCGCCTTGACGGCTTCCTCGATGTGGTCGCGCATGATCCAGTCCGGCTTCGCCCCGGCAATCTCCAGCACGAAGCGCTCGAGCAGCTCACGGCCTTTCACGGTATGCGTGACTTCCGGGTGGAACTGCACCGCGTAATAGTGACGCGACACGTCGGCCATGCCGGCGATCGGGCAGCTCGGCGTCGACGCCATCAGCACAAAACCCGGCGGCAATTGCGTGACCTTGTCACCGTGGCTCATCCACACCTTCAGCATGCCGTGGCCTTCGGCCGTACGGAAATCCTCGATACCGTCGAGCAGCGGCGTATGGCCCTGCGCACGCACTTCGGCGTAACCGAACTCGCGATGATGGCTAGCCTCGACCTGACCGCCCAACTGAACCGTCATCGCGAACATACCGTAGCAAATGCCCAGCACCGGCACGCCCAGATCCCAGACGGCCTGCGGGGCACGCAGATCCTGATCCTCATACGTGCTCGCATGGCTACCCGACAGAATGATCGCCTTCGGATTGAATTCACGAATGAACTCGTCCGACACGTCGTTCGGGTGGATCTCGCAGTAAACGTGCGCTTCGCGAACGCGGCGGCCGATGAGCTGGGTGACTTGCGAACCGAAGTCAAGAATGAGGATTTTGTCGTGCATCGTGAGGTACGGAGGAAGTGGATTCGTTGGACGTCGGCGCCGTGGCAGAAGGCACGGGCGTGACAATGCCGGTGGTGCCCGCAGGCGCGACCGGCGTGGTATTGACGGAAGCGGAGCCGCCGCGAGGCGCCTCCATGCGCGGCTCAGCGCGCTTGCCTCGGGCCTCGTCGCCGGCCCGGGCATCGGGATCATCGTAGGGTGCGTCGCGCCGGGTGTCGCTCACGACCCCGCCACGCCCGCGACCGGCCGCCTGCTGTGCCGCCTGCACGCGCTCTTTCGTACGCACGCTCGACGCCAGCTTGACGAGAATGGCACCCACCACCAGCAAGACGGCCCCGAGCGCCGGCATCAACCACTTGCCGCCCCCCGTCACCGCCAACTGGCCGGAAATCAGCCACCCCAGCACGAAAGCACCGATCACCCAGTTGATATGCCCCGTCACTTTCGCGACGGTCGCCGTCAACTGGCCGTTCACGGTGGCGTGCCATTGCAGCCAGGCCACGCCGACGAAGGCCACACCAAGCGCCTGCGCATACAGCACGGGCGATGGCGCGGGCACTTCAATGGCCGCATACAGCGATGACCAGAACGACGCGATCAACAGCACACCGAGTGCCAGATTCAACGCCGCATCGAGGAACAGTACCGTACGCAACATGGCCTTCATGGGTGATTACTCCACGTGGTAGTTGGGGGCTTCCTTCATGATCTGGACGTCGTGCACATGCGATTCGCGCATGCCGGCGGCCGTGATTTGTACAAACTCCGCCTTCTCGTGCAGGTCCTGGATCGTCGGGCAACCCAGATACCCCATCGACGAACGGATACCGCCCGTCAACTGATGCAGGATGGCCATCACGCTGCCCTTGTAGGCCACACGGCCTTCAATGCCTTCCGGCACCAGCTTGTCGGCGTTGTTCGCCGGATCCTGGAAGTAACGGTCGGCGGCGCCATCCTTCATTGCCCCCACCGAACCCATGCCGCGATAGCTCTTGTACGAACGGCCCTGGTACAGGAACACCTCGCCCGGCGCTTCTTCCGTGCCCGAGAACATGCTGCCCATCATCACCGTGTGCGCGCCAGCGGCCAGCGCCTTGGAGATGTCGCCCGAGTAACGAATACCACCGTCCGCGATGAGCGGAACACCCGTGTCCTTGAGCGCTTCGGCGACGTTGGCAATTGCCGTGATTTGCGGCACACCCACGCCCGCCACAATACGCGTCGTGCAGATCGAGCCCGGGCCGATACCGACCTTGACGGCGTCCGCCCCATGTTCGACCAGCGCCACGGCGGCACTCGCCGTCGCGATGTTGCCGCCGACCACTTCGATCTGCGGGAAATGCTTCTTGACCCACTGCACGCGGTCCAGCACACCCTGGCTGTGGCCGTGCGCCGTGTCGACCACGATCACGTCGACACCCGCCGCCACCAGCAGCTCCACACGCTCTTCATTGTCCGCCCCCACGCCAACGGCGGCGCCGACACGCAGCTTGCCGTGCTCGTCCTTGTTCGCGAGCGGGTGCTCGGTCGCCTTCATGATGTCCTTGACGGTCATCAGGCCGCGCAGTTCGAAGGCGTCATTGACGACCAGCACGCGCTCCAGGCGGTGGCTGTGCATCAAGTGCTCGGCATCGGCCGGCGACGCGCCTTCGCGCACGGTGATGAGCTTTTCCTTGGGCGTCATGATCGCGCGCACCGGCTCGTCCAGGCGGCTCTCGAAACGCAGGTCACGGTTCGTCACGATACCGATGAGCTGAGCGCCCTCGACGACCGGGAAACCGGAAATGCCATGCTGGCGCGACAACGCGATCACATCGCGCACCTTCATGTGCGGCGGAATCGTGATCGGATCGCGCAGAACGCCTGATTCAAAGCGCTTGACCTTCGACACTTCACGCGCCTGCTCGGCCGGCTTCAGATTCTTGTGAATAATGCCGATGCCGCCCTGTTGTGCCATGGCGATAGCCAGACGCGCTTCGGTCACCGTATCCATGGCGGCCGACAGCAAAGGCATGTTCAAGGTGATGTTGCGCGTGAGCTTGGTTTTCAGGCTGGTGTCGCGCGGAAGAACGGCAGAGTAAGCCGGGACGAGGAGCACGTCATCGAAAGTGAGTGCTTTTTGGATCAGACGCATGGCAAATCCTATAGGCGCAAAACCGAATTATACAGAAATCGCAGGACGCATGGCACGTCTGCCCCACATGTCAAGGGGCTTTTTCCCCGAGGGCCGGAACGAACGCGCATCCGCGCCTCGCGGCGACCGATTTGCCAACCCGGCCGACTGCCGGATTTCACAAGAGCGGCGCCCTGGGCCCATGCTATTCTTCGGCCCTTCCTGCACCGCCCCGGCCGGTATAACGAGGCGATGTCCGGCGCGGATCATCGGCATCTCGCCAACACGAACCACGGGTACAAATTTCATGGGGCAAGGCATTTCTTTCGGACTGGCTGCGGGCGCCTTGTGGGGCCTGGTCTTCCTGGCCCCTCGCCTGCTGCCCGGGTTCTCGCCGCTGGAACTGTCGGCCGCCCGTTACGTCCTGTATGGACTGGTATCCGCCGTGCTGCTCGCTCCCCTCTGGGCGCGTCTACGGCATACCGTCACTGGCAGTGACTGGCGGGCGCTGTTCCGGCTGAGTCTTGTCGGCAATCTCATCTACTACCTGTTTCTCGCGGGCGCGGTCCAGATGGCGGGGATTGCGCCGGCCTCGTTGATCGTAGGCGTGCTGCCCGTAACGGTCACACTGGTCGGCAGCCGTGACCACGGCGCCCTCCCCCTGTCGCGGCTGGCGGGGCCCCTGGTACTGGTCGCGGCGGGCATCGTCTGCATCAACGTCGACGTGTTCGCCCACGCCTCGGCAAGCGGCGGAGACTGGCGGCTCACCCTCGCCGGCATTGGCTGCGCAGTCGGCGCGCTCGTGAGTTGGACATGGTATGCGGTAGCCAACGCCCGCTATCTGGCGCGATTCGGACACTTCACGAGTCAGGAATGGTCGCTGCTGACGGGCGTCGCCACGGGCGTGCTCGCGCTCATGCTGGCGATTCCGGCCGTGTGGCTCCCGCACCCGGTCGTGCTCGACGCGCCGCGCGACTGGCAGATGTTTCTGATCGTGAACATCGCCGTAGCGGTGGGCGCATCGACCATTGGCAATGCGTTCTGGAATGCGGCAAGCCGACGGCTACCGCTCACCCTGTCGGGACAGATGATCGTGTTTGAAACGCTCTTCGCGCTGATTTACGGCTTTGTCTACGAACAGCGCTTGCCACGCCTGCTGGAACTCGCCGCCATCGCGTTGCTGCTAGCGGGTGTCAGCGCTTCGGTAAGATTGCATGCACGGAAATCGGCGCACTGATTCGCGCCCCGTGATTCGAATAAAGACGCTAATCGGCGCCCCCCCCGCTAGCGCACCACTTAACACTCCACTCAGCGCCCACGCGCGCGTTTTGGTTAGCTTGCCGGTCAGCGCGGCACCGGGTCACACACCGCAGACGTCAACTGCCGCGACGGCTACCGAGCCATTTCTGCCCTTCTCGGCTCCCTTCGTTGCGTACCTTTTCCACGCGTCGCTGACGTGCGAGCTTGGGATCGGCCTTCAACGCCCGGTAGATTTCGATGCGATCCCCGTCCTCCACGGCGGCGTCAAGCGCGCGCAGCTTACCGAAGACGCCGGCTTTCATGCGCGACATGTCCAACTCCGGAAACCGCTGCAGCAGCCCGCTGCGCTCGATCGCCTCGCGCATTGTGGCGCCTTGCGACAACGTCAGCGCGACGATCGTCTGCTCGGCGGGCAATGCGTAGCAAACCTCGACATTCACCTCACCCGGCATAAACGGTCTCCGCACGTTTGACAAAGGCGTCGACGAACGTATTGGCGATGTGGCTGAATACCGGGCCGATCACCTTCTCGAGCAGAAAACTCGCAAATTCGTAGTGAAGGCCGAACTCGATCTTGCAAGCGTTCTCGCGCAGCGGCGTGAACTTCCAGGTGCCGTGAAAACGTTTGAAAGGCCCTTCGACGAAGGTCATCTGAATGGAATGCGGGCGCTCCTGGAGATTGCGCGTCGCGAACGAGTGCTTCAGCCCTTTGAAGTCGATGATCAGCGACGCCTCCATGCTGTGCTCGTCCTGGTGCCGAATATCGACACCACCGCACCAGGGCAGGAATTTGGGGTAATCGGCGACATTGGTCACCAGGTCGTACATTTGCTCAGCGGAGAAATGCACGAGAACGGTTTTACTGACTTCGGCCATCGTCTGTCGGTCGAGGTGCATGCAGGACGCGTCGGCCATCGAGGTCATATCGATGCGCGCGCGACGCAAGCCGCCTGTTGCCGAGACTCTTTGTTAAAATCGGTATTTTACCCGAGCCCGACTCACCGGGTCCGACCAAGTTACCCGCCAAGGATCCATGAGCATCATCGACAACAAGAAGGCCTTCTTCGATTACTTCATCGAGGAGCGATACGAAGCCGGGATCGCGCTCGAAGGGTGGGAAGTCAAGGCCATTCGCGCCGGGCGGGCGCAGATCAAGGAAGGCTATGTCGTCATCAAGCATGGCGAGATCTTTCTGATCGGCACACACATCAGCCCGCTGCAATCCGCATCGACGCACATCAACCCCGACCCCGTGCGCACCCGGAAGCTCTTGCTCAAGGCCGACGAAATCAAGAAGCTCATCGGCAAGGTGGAGCAACGCGGCTACACGCTCGTACCGCTGAACCTGCACTACAGCAAAGGCCTCGTGAAATGCGAGATAGGGCTGGCCAAGGGCAAGAAGCTGCACGATAAGCGGGAGACGGAAAAGGCGCGCGACTGGGAACGCGAGCGAGCGCGCCTGATGCGCACGCCGACGTAAGGCGCTGCATCAGGGGGCGTGTGCATCGAGGCAGACCACCGCCTCCGCCCGCTACCCAGCGAAAACGGCCCGCATTGCACTGAACCCCAGACGTTGGGTGGTTCAGTTCAGCGCGGGCCGTTTTTCTTTGCGCGGCCGGACTAACGTCGTGCCCCCGAATGGCCGAAGCCCCCCACATTGTCACCGCTCGCCGTCGACCCACCCGCCGTCGAACCGCCTTCGGTACCACGCACAATCTTGAGCGCCGAGGCGATCATGCTGCTCATGTCCGTCAGATTCCCCGGCACGATCAAGGTGTTATTGGTTCGGGCGATCTTGCTGAACGCTTCCACGTACTGCTCCGCGACCTTCAGGTTGACCGCTTCCATACCGCCCTGCGTCTGAATGGCCGTCGCAACCTTGTGGATGGCCTCGGCGTTGGCTTCCGCCACCGCCAGAATGGCCGAGGCCTGACCTTGCGCCTGGTTGATCGCGGCCTGACGCTCCCCTTCCGACTTCTGAATCGCCGCCTCCCTCGCACCGGACGCCAGGTTGATCTGTTCCTGCTTCTTGCCTTCCGACGCCGCGATCAACGCGCGCTTTTCGCGCTCGGCCGTGATCTGCGCCTGCATCGCATGCAGGATCTCCTTCGGCGGCGTGAGGTCCTTGATTTCATAGCGCAAGACCTTCACGCCCCAGTTCGACGCCGCCTCGTCGAGGGCATTCACCACACTGTGGTTGATGAATTCGCGCTCCTCGAACGTCTTGTCGAGTTCGAGCTTGCCGACCACGCTACGCAGCGTCGTTTGCGCCAGTTGCGTAATGGCGATGATGAAGTTGCTCGACCCATACGACGCCTTCATGGGATCCGTGACCTGGAAGTACAGAATTCCGTCGACCTGCAACTGCGTGTTGTCCTTCGTGATACAGACCTGGCTCGGCACGTCGAGCGGCACTTCCTTGAGCATATGTTTGTATGCCACGCGATCCACGAATGGCACAACGATGGACAGTCCCGGTGTGAGCGTCGCGTGATACTTGCCGAGACGCTCGACCACCCAGGCGTGCTGCTGCGGCACGATCTTGATCGAGCGTGCCGCAATGATCACGGCGATGATGAAGAGAATAAACGCGACGTTGGAAAACATGTTCCCCCCTTGAAGCGCCTGCCATGACGGCGGGCGAATTCCCCGTCACCCGCGACCACGGGCGATACGATGCAATGCATGCCATGCGACGACGCCGAAGCGAAAGCGAGACGCGCGTTTGCGCGCCGGTCCCGGCGACTATGCCGTCACGTGCGCGACGTACAGCCGGCTGCCGCGAACCTCGCAAATGACGAACCATCCTGCGCTGGGCAACTCGCCGGGCAAAAGTTCGACGTCCCATTCGGCACCGCGATACATCGCCCGCGCCTGACCGTCAGGACCCCAGACATCCACGCGCAGACGCTGCCCGATATCGAGGTTGGTATTGGGGTCGGCCGTCGCGTCGACCTTGATGCGCCGCTGACCGAAGCGGCTGCGGCGCAGAATCCAGACCGCCACGCCCGCGACCGCCGCCGCTGCCACCCACTGCAATGGCCAGTCGATACGCAACAGCGCCGCAATACCACCGGCCGTCATGCCGAGCGCCACCATCAGGAGATAGAACGTACCACTTGCCAGCTCCAGCACCACGGTCAATCCGGCAATGCCGAACCACAGCCAAGCCTGTTCCATTGCAACTCCCAGACACAAAAAAACCCCGGTGTGATACCGGGGTTTATAGCACGAAACCCACCGATCAGCGCGCGCATCCCAAGGGATGCGTCAGCCTTTCGGCAGCGTCCGAGGTGCCACTCGGACGCGTCCTAACCGAGGTCGATATCGTGACCGTCGGCGACGGTTACTTCGCCAGTTTGGCGAGTTGTTGCCACGTTTCCATCACCGTGTCCGGGTTCAACGACATCGATGCAATGCCTTCGTTCGCCAGCCACACGGCCAGATCCGGATGGTCCGACGGGCCCTGACCGCAGATGCCGACGTACTTGCCCTTGGACAGGCACGCCTTGATCGCACGACTGAGCATGAACCGCACCGCCGGGTCGCGCTCGTCGAAGTCCTTGGCCAGCAGCTCCATGCCCGAATCGCGGTCCAGACCCAGCGTGAGCTGCGTCAGGTCGTTCGAACCGATCGAGAATCCGTCGAAGTACTCGAGGAACTCATCGGCCAGAATGGCGTTCGACGGCACTTCGCACATCATCACCAGCTTCAGACCGTTCTCGCCACGCTTCAGGCCGTAACCGGCCAGCATGTTGACCACACGCTCCGCCTGGCCCAGCGTACGCACGAACGGCACCATGATCTCGACATTGGTCAGGCCCATTTCGTCGCGCACGCGCTTGAGCGCACGGCACTCCATTTCGAACGCTTCGGCGAAGTCTTCCGAGATGTAACGCGACGCGCCACGGAAGCCCAGCATCGGGTTTTCTTCATCCGGCTCGTAGCGCGAACCGCCAATGAGCTTCTTGTACTCGTTCGACTTGAAGTCCGACAGACGCACGATCACGCTCTTCGGATAGAAGGCAGCGGCAATCGTGGCGATCCCTTCGGCCAGCTTGTCGACGTAGAACGCGCGGGGCGATGCATGACCGCGAGCCACCGATTCGACCGCTTTCTTCAGGTCGGCGTCGATGTTCGGGTACTCGAGAATCGCGCGCGGGTGCACACCGATGTTGTTGTTGATGATGAATTCCAGACGCGCCAGACCCACGCCTTCGTTCGGCAGTTGCGCGAAGTCGAAGGCGAGTTGCGGGTTGCCCACGTTCATCATGATCTTCACCGGGATCTTCGGCATTTCGCCGCGGTGGATCTCGGTGATTTCGGTTTCGAGCAGCCCGTCGTAAATCTTGCCTTCGTCGCCCTCGGCGCACGAGACGGTCACGAGCGCGCCATCCTTGAGCACGTCGGTGGCGTCGCCGCAACCCACGACGGCCGGCACCCCCAGTTCGCGCGCGATGATCGCCGCGTGGCAGGTACGGCCGCCGCGGTTCGTCACGATGGCGGCGGCACGCTTCATCACCGGCTCCCAGTTCGGGTCGGTCATGTCGGCCACCAGCACGTCGCCCGGCTGCACGCGTTCCATCTCGCTCGGGTCCATGATCACGCGCACTGCGCCTGCACCGATCTTCTGGCCGATGGCACGGCCCGTGGCCAATACCGGCGCCTCGCCCTTGAGCTTGAAGCGCTGCTCGACCTTGCCGATCGCCTGGCTCTTCACGGTTTCCGGACGTGCCTGCAGAATGTAGATCTTGCCGTCCTTACCGTCCTTGCCCCACTCGATGTCCATCGGACGGCCGTAGTGCTTCTCAATGATCAGCGCGAACTTGGCCAGCTCGACGCAATCGTCGTCGGTGATCGAGTAACGGTTGCGCAGTTCCATCGGCACGTCGATGGTCTTCACGCGGCCCGGCTCGCCCGGTTGCGTGAATTCCATCTTGAGCAGCTTCGAGCCGAGCGTGCGGCGAATGATCGGGTACTTGCCGGCCTTGAGCGTCGGCTTGAAGACGTAGAACTCGTCCGGGTTCACGGCGCCCTGCACAACCGTTTCCCCCAGGCCGTAGCTGGCCGTGATGAAAACGACGTCCTGGAAGCCCGACTCAGTGTCGATCGTGAACATCACGCCCGACGCGCCGCAGTCCGAGCGCACCATGCGCTGCACGCCGGCCGACAACGCCACTTCGGCGTGCGTGAAGCCCTTGTGAACGCGGTACGAAATGGCCCGGTCGTTGTACAGCGACGCGAACACGTGCTTCATGCGATCGAGCACGTCTTCGATGCCGACGACGTTCAGATAGCTTTCCTGCTGACCGGCGAACGATGCGTCGGGCAAGTCTTCCGCGGTAGCCGAGGAGCGCACGGCGAACGATGCGTCCGGCTGATCGGCCGTGATACGGGCGAACTGCTCGCGGATATCCTTCTCGAGCTGCGGCTGCAGCGGGGCGTCGACGATCCATTGACGGATTTCGGCACCGGCTTGCGCGAGCGCCTTGACGTCATCCACATCCAAACCCTCAAGGCGCTGGGCGACACGCTCGGTCAGGTTGTTGTGATGGAGGAATTCGCGGAAGGCGTAGGCCGTCGTGGCGAAACCACCCGGCACGCGCACGCCGGCGCCGGCCAGTTGGCTGATCATTTCGCCAAGCGATGCATTCTTGCCGCCGACCGACTCGACGTCGGTCATGCGCAGATGCTCAAACGGCACCACGTAGGCGCCGTCGTGTGCTGCGTTAGTCATAAAAGCCCCTAAGGTAAGAAAAAAAATTCTCGGAGGATCGGCTGGGACTGACAGGGGCCGATCGACCTGTTGGATAAGAAATCGCGCATACGCGGCGTCATGAACCGGGGGCAAGGTCTCGACGACGAGCGACGCCCCCTCCAGACTTCCCGCGACGCCCCGCCCCACGGGCCTGAAGCCGGGCGGCGCGCGACGGTCGCACAATTGCTTATCCAACAAGTTGCCGCTATTCTACCGTGCAACGCACCATTTTGCGATTCTGCGCATGACCGACGCCACGACACCCGGAAACTCCCCGACATCCCCCGCCGCACCGACCCAACCGGTGGCTGCGCGCCCGGTCTTCATCGTGTCCGACGGCACGGGGATTACTGCCGAAACCTTCGCGCATTCGATCCTCGCGCAGTTCGAGATGCGTTTTCGTCAGATTCGCGTTCCTTTCGTGGATTCCGTCGATAAAGCCTATGAAACGGCGCAACGGATCAATGAAATGTATCGGACCGACAACATCCGCCCGATCATTTTCAGCACGCTCGTCGATGCCCGGGCCAATGAGATCCTGCGCAATTGCCAGGGCGTGATTCTCGACATGTTCCAGACGTTCATCGAACCGCTGGAACTGGAGCTGGGCCTCAAGTCGATGCACGCCATCGGCCGCGTCCACCAGAACGCCGACAGTGAGGCGTACAAGAACCGGATCGAGGCGGTGAATTTCTCGCTCGCGCATGACGACGGGCAGTCCAACAAGAACCTGCAAAGCGCGGATGTGATCCTCGTGGGCGTGTCGCGCAGCGGCAAGACACCCACGACG
>NZ_KB290533.1:13931-22950 GCF_000282835.1 Pandoraea sp. B-6
ATGCAATACGGCGTGAAGGCCGCGAACTATCCGTTGATTCCAGAAGACTTCGTGCGTGAGAAGCTGCCCTCCACGCTCGATCAGTACAAGGAAAAGATTTTCGGGCTTTCCATCGATCCGCAACGCCTCTCGGAGATTCGCAACGAACGTCGCCCCGGCAGCAAGTATGCGTCGCTGGAAAACTGCCGATACGAGGTCAACGAGGCCGAGGCGATGATGCGGCGCGAGGGCATCAAGTGGCTGTCCTCGACGCACAAGTCGATTGAAGAAATCGCCACGACCATACTGCAGGAAATCAAGCTGGAGCGTGACGTCTACTGACGTTGCCCGCCGCGCATGCATGCGCCATGCCGAATGCAGGAAGGGACGCCATGAGCGTCCCTTCTTGTTGATATCCCGGATCTCCCCGTGCGCCCCGCCGCGCGTCGCCTCAGGAGAGCCGCTGACGCACCGCTTCGAACAGGCAGATGGCTGCACAAGCCGCCACGTTAAGCGACTCCATGCCGCCCGGCTGCGGGATACGGATCGGCCGTTGCACGCGTTCGAGCCACTGCGGGGACACACCGGCCCCCTCGTTTCCGAACACCCACGCCACCGGCGCACGCAGATCCTGCGCATAGAGCGACGTGCTGGCCTGCAAGCTCGTCGCCAGCAACGGCACCGACAAGCGCGGCGCGAGCGAATCCGGCGTGCAATGCTCCACGATGTTCAGCGAGAAATGTGCCCCCATACCGGCACGTAGCACCTTGCTAGACCAAGCGAGCGCCGTGCCCGACATGCAATACACGTCGCGAACACCGGCCGCCGCCGCGCTACGCAGGATCGAACCGACATTGCCCGCGTCCTGCACGGCGTCGAGAATGACGCAATCCGTCGTTTGCGTTGCCGGCAGGTGCCCCGACGGCATCTCGATCACGAAAAGCAGCGGCACACCGTTGACGAGCGTCGACAACGGCTCGAACAGCGCATGCGGCAGACACACGCGCCGATCACCGTCTACGCGCGCCCAGATCTGTGCCACTTCGGGGTTCTCCAGCGCCGATTCCGCTGCCACGCAAACAAGCGGCTGTCCGAGCGCGTCGAGATAGGCGTCGGCCAGGTGCACGCCTTCGAGCAGCGTCTGGCCGAGTTTGCGCCGCTGCGGATTCGACTGCGCCAACTGTTTTAGCCGCTTGTAGAACGGGTTGTCTTTGGAACTGATCAGCTTCATGACGAATGGCCCACGCGGGCGACGGTAAGCCCGCCGAACAATGCAAAGGCCTCGCGCACCGGCGCGAACGATTGGCGATGATGCGGACTCGGTCCGTGCAGACGCAGCGCGGCGAGATGGCGCGGCGTGCCGTAACCGACATGCTCATCGAAACCGTACTGCGGGAATGCCTCGTGCATCGCGACCAGTTGGCGGTCGCGTGTGACCTTCGCGAGAATCGACGCGGCTGAAATCGCAGGCACCTTGTCGTCGCCCTTGACGATGGCCTCCGCGCGCATCGGCAACGCGGGGCAGCGATTGCCATCGATGAGCGCCAGCGTCGGAACACGCGGGAGTCCGTTCACCGCGCGCTGCATCGCGAGCATCGTCGCGTGGAGAATGTTCAGTGAATCGATCTCCGCCACACTTGCCTCGGCAATGCAATAGGCGAGCGAACGTTCAACGATCTCCTCGTAAAGCGCCTCGCGACGCTGCGCCGTGAGCTTCTTGGAGTCGGCCAGCCCCTTGATCGGACGCGCCGGGTCGAGAATCACTGCCGCCGTCACGACAGGCCCTGCGAGCGGGCCGCGCCCCACTTCATCCACGCCGCAAGTCAGTTCGGCAGCCACGTCGGCGAACAGATCGAGCGCCATTTGCGGTAGCGTCGCCTTGGGCGCGCGGGGACGCGGCTTTGCGGCCGGTACGTCGTCGCCCGAGGTCCCCTTGCGCGCACCGCGACGCCCCTTCACTTCCTCGCTCATAACCGCCCCTTCTCACGCAGCACGCGCTCGATCACTTCTGCCGCGCGCGCGGCCGTATTTTGGCGCAGTTGCTCGTGGATCTTCGTGAAGCGCACCTGCAAGGACGCGCGCAACGCCGGGTCGGTCAATTGCTTCCAGACGGCGTCAGCGAGTGCTTCCGGGGTCGCGAACTGCTGCAACAACTCCGGCACGACGAACTCGCCCGACAGAATGTTCGGCAAACCTACGTACGGCAGATAACCCTGACGCTTCATGATCTGCGCCGTCAACCAAGGCACCTTGTAGGAGATGACCATCGGCTTCTTGTAAAGGGCCGCTTCCAGCGTGGCGGTACCGCTCGCCAGAAGCACGCTGTCCGCCGCCTCCAATGCGAGCGGTGCTCGGCCGTCGATCACGGTCAGGTTGAGATCGCTATGCGCGTCCACGATCGGTTGCATCAACGTGCGCAGCCGCGGCGTCGCCGCCGGGAGCACGAACTGAATCGACGGCTCGCGCTCGGCCAGCAGGCGCATGGCCGCGAAGAACACGGGCGTGAGCCGTTGCACTTCCGACGTCCGGCTACCCGGCAAAATGGCGACGACCGGGCCAGTGCCTTGCAGCGCCAGCCTGGCGCGCGCGCCTGCGACATCGGGCACCATCGGAATCTTGTCGGCCATCGGATGGCCGACAAACGTCGCGTCGATGCCTGCCCGACGGTAAATCTCCGGCTCGAACGGGAACAGGCACAACATGTGATCGACGGCGCGCTTGATCTTCTTGATGCGCCCCCCGCGCCACGCCCAGATCGACGGGCTCACGAAATGAATCGTGGGAATGCCCGCCTCACGCAGCTTGATTTCGAGATCGAAGTTGAAGTCGGGGGCATCGAAGCCGACGAACGCGAGCGGCTTCTCGGCCAGCCAGCGCTCGCGAAGTTGCTTGCGAATCGAGAGAATCTCGCGCAAATGCTTGATGACTTCGACATAGCCCATGACGGAGAGCTTGTCGATGGGCCAATAAGCATCGAAGCCCTCCTCCGCCATATGCGGACCGCCGACACCGGCGTAAGCGATGTCGGACGGAAGGCTCTGCTTGAGACCGGCAAGCACGTTGCCGGCAATGAGATCGCCGGACAGCTCCCCGGCCACCATCGCCAGGGTTCGCTGGCCGGCACCGGGAAGGGTCGGCGGCATGGGTCAGCGCACGATACCGCGCGTGCTGGCGTTGAGGAAGTCGAGCAGCGCGCGCACGGCATCGGACACGTCCGGGGCACCTGCGTTACCGAAGGCTTCGATCTGCACCTTCGCTTCGTCGAGCGTCAGCCCACTCTTGTAGAGCAGCTTGTACGCGTGACGCAGCGCCGTGATCGCGTCAGCCGTGAAGTTGCGGCGACGCAGCCCCTCGACGTTGATGCCGTAAGGCACTGCACGGTCGCCCGAGGCGATGACGAACGGCGGCACGTCCTGCACGAGCACCGACGCGCCACCGATCATCGAGTGCGCGCCAATGCGCACGAACTGGTGCACCCCGGTCATGCCTCCAACGATCGCCCAGTCGCCAACAATGACGTGACCCGCCAATTGCGCGTTGCTCGAGAAGACCGTGTGGTTGCCCACGTGGCAATCGTGCGCGATGTGCACGTAAGCCATGATCCAGTTGTCGTTGCCGACGCCGGTCAGACCGCCGTCCTGCACCGTACCGGTGTGAATCGTCGTGAATTCGCGAATCGTATTGCGATCGCCGATGACGAGCCGCGTCGGCTCGCCGGCGTACTTCATATCCTGCGGACTGCCGCCGATCGAGGCGAACGGGCCAATCTTGTTGCCCTCGCCCAGCGTCGTATGACCGTCGACAATCGAGTGCGAGAGAATCTGCGTACCGGCGCCGACTGTGACATTCGGCCCGATGATCGCATAGGGACCGACGACGACGTCGTCGGCCAGTTGCGCCTTCGCATCGACGACTGCAGTGGGGTGAATATTCGTCATGAGCGTCTTAATTCCGGTTATTCGCCGTTCTTCTTGACCATGCACATGAACTCGGCTTCCGCCGCGATCTTGCCGTCTACCAGCGCCTTGCCCTTGAACTTGTAGAAGCCGCGACGCTCGCTCAGGAAATCGATGTCGAGCACGAGTTGGTCACCCGGTTCGACCGGACGCTTGAAGCGAACGTTCTCGATACCTACGAAATAGTAGAGCGTGTTCTCGTCGTGCACCGGCTCGTCGGAGAACGTCAGGAGTGCGGCGGCTTGCGCCAGCGCTTCGACGATCAGCACGCCCGGCATCACCGGACGCTGCGGATAATGCCCCGTGAAATACGGCTCATTGATCGTGACGTTCTTGATGACCTGGATGTTTTTGTGCGGCTCCAGCCCGATCACGCGATCCACCATCAGCATCGGGTACCGATGCGGCAGCAGCTTCATGATCTTGTGGATGTCGATATTGATTGTGGTCTCGCTCATTTGTCTTGCAGGTCTTTGACCTTCGCTTCAAGTTGACGCACGCGATCGCGCATCTTGTCCAGATTGCGCATGATGGCCGCGTTTTTGTTCCATTCGGCGTTCGGGATGGCCGGAAAGGCGCTTGTATAGGTACCCGGGCCGGGAATCGACTTCGACACCCCCGACTTGGCCGTCACGATGACGCGGTCGCCAATCGTGACATGCCCGGCCACGCCCACGGCGCCGCCGAGCATGCAGAATTTACCGATGGTACTGCTGCCGGCAATGCCCGTGCACGCGGCAATCACCGTGAAGGCGCCGACCCGCACGTTATGCGCGATCTGCACCTGGTTGTCGATCTTGCAACCGCGCTCGATCACCGTATCGGCCATCGCCCCGCGGTCGATGGAGGTCGACGCACCGATTTCGACGTCGTCTTCGATCACGGCGCGCCCGACCTGCGGAATCTTCACCCATTCGCCGCCAGCGGCGGAGAAATCGGGTGCGAAACCGAAACCGTCCGAACCGATCACGGCGCCCGCGTGAATCACGCAACGCGCGCCGATCACACTCGCGTGGTACAGCGTGGCATTCGGATACACGAGCACGTCGTCGCCCAAGGTCGTGCCTCGACCGACGAACACGTTCGCCACCAGACGCACCCGCTCGCCCAGTCGAGCACCTGCCTCGATCACGACGTTCGGGCCAATCACGCACGATGTGGGCACGACGGCCGTCGGATCGACGACCGCGCTCGGATGAATGCCTGCTGCGGGAACCGGCGCCGCGGCCTGCGCGAACATCTGCGCGACGCGCGCGAAGTACGCATAAGGATTCGGCGCGAGAATCCACGCCCGCCCCTCATGCGACGGCAGCTTGTCGAAGTCGGCCTTCGAGAGAATCACCGCCGCCGCGCCCGAGTTGGGCACTTCGGCGAGATACAGCGGATTGGACAGAAACGCGAGTTGATTCGCACCCGCATGATCAAGCGGCGCCAGACCGGCCACGGTGACTTCGCCATCGCCCACGAGGTCGCCGCCAAAGCGGGCGACCAGCTGTGCCAACGAAATCGACGGCGATCCCGGCATCAAAGGCGAGACCGTCACTTGCCGGCGGTGCCGCCGCCCGAACTTGCGTTCAGGGTCTTGAGCACCTTGTCAGTGATGTCGATACGCGGGCTCACGTAGACGGCTTCCTGCACGATCAGATCATACTTTTCCGTTTCGGCAATCTGCTTGATGACGCGATTGGCGCGATCGAGCACCGCGGCGAGTTCTTCGTTGCGGCGCTGATTCAGGTCTTCACGAAACTCGCGCTGCTTGCGCTGGAATTCCGTGTCGGCCGCGGCCAGATCGCGCTGACGCTTGGCGCGCTCGGCGTCGGACAACGTCGGGTTGTCCTTGTCGAGCTTGTCCGACATGGCTTTGAGGCGCTGGGCCATGGCCTGCAGATCCGAGTCCCGCTTGGAGAACTCGGCTTCGAGCTTGGCTTGTGCGGCCTTGGCCGGTGCCGAATCGCGCAAAATGCGATCCGAATTGACGGCGGCGATGCGCGCATCCTGAGCCATGGCAGCAAAGGCTGCCCCAGCCAGCAACGCTGCGGCGAAGCCGCGCAGGCAATGCTTACGGATACCGTTCAATGTCATACCCCTTTACAACGATAAAACGTTCGGAACCGATCGACTCGCCGTCGTTAGAACGACGTACCGACCTGGAACTGGAATTTCTGGTACTGATCGCCCACCTTCTTGACCAGCGGGAAGCCCATCGAGAGCTTGAGCGGGCCAATCGGTGAAATCCACGACAAACCGAAGCCGTAGGAATAACGCAGGTTATTGAAGGTAATCGCCTGGCCGTTATCGAACACGTTACCACCGTCCATGAACGTGAAGATACGCAGCGTACGGTCATACCCCGTACCCGGCAGCGGGAACGTCAGCTCGATGTTGCCGATCAGCTTCGACGCGCCCCCGAGCGGTTCGCCATTGGTGTCCTTCGGACCCAGCGAACTCGGCTCATAGCCGCGCACCGAACCGATACCGCCGGCAAAGTAGTTCTTGAAGATCGGGAACGGCTGACCGCCCATCCCGTGGCCGTAGCCGATTTCGCCGTTGAGTGCCAGCGTAAAGCCACGGCTCACCGGGTAGTAGTACTGGTGCTGATAGTAGGCACGGTAGTACTTGGTCGTGCCAATCGGCGTACCGATTTCAATATTGGCCTGCTGATAATGACCGCGGTTCGGGATCAGCGCGCTATCACGCGAATCGCGCGACCAACCGATGGTCAGCGGATAGTTGTTGCTGACGTAGCCGAATTGGTTGGCGTAGTCGATGTAGCGCTGCGGGGTCGAGCCGTCGCTCGTCAGATGCAGACGCGTCTGTTCGAAGCCCAGACCGAAGAACACCGTATCGACTTCCGAGAACGGCACGCCGAACTTCAGATTGCCGCCCAGCGTGTTGATACGGAAATCCGAATCGCTCGTGAGCAGCAGCGGCTGATACGTGCGGTAGTAGATGTCCGTGATACGGCTCACGCCATCGACCGTGAAGTACGGATCAACCTGCGTGACAGCCAACGTCCGGTACGTCTTACCGGTGTTCACGTTGACCGACAGCGACGTACCCGACCCGAACACGTTGTCCTGGCTGATACCGGCTTGCAGCACGACCTTGTCCGTCGACGAGAAGCCCGCACCGACGTTGATCGTGCCAGTCGGCTTTTCTTCGACCTTCACCTGGAGGTCGACCTGGTCGTTCGAACCGGCCACCGGCTCGGTCGTCACGTTCACGTCGGTAAAGTAGCCCAGGCGGTTGATACGATCCTGCGACAGCTTGAGTCGATCGGCGTCGTACCAGGAGCTTTCGAGCTGGCGCATTTCGCGGCGAATCACTTCGTCACGCGTACGCGAGTTGCCCACGATGTTGATCTTGCGAACGTACACGCGACGACCCGGATCGACGGTCAGCGTGAGCGCCACGGTGTGGTCCTTCCGATCGATCGTCGGCTGAGCGTTCACGTTCGCGAACGCGAAGCCGTAGTTGCCCAGCATGTCGGAAATTGCCTTCGTGCTGGCCTGCAGCTTGGCCGCCGAGAACGTGTCGCCGGCCTTGAGTTGCACGAGCTTGCGCACGTCGTCCTGCTTGCCCAGCATCTCGCCGGTCAGCTTGACGTCCGACACTTTGTACGGATCGCCTTCGTGCAAGTTGATCGTCAGGAACATCTCGTCCTTGTCCGGCGTAATGGAAACGTCGGTGGAGTCGATGTTGAATTCCAGATAACCACGGTTCAGATAGAACGAACGCACCTTTTCCAGATCGCCCGTCAGCTTGTCCTTGGAGTACAAGTCGTTCTTCGAATACCACGACAGCCAATTCGGCGTGCCAAGTTGCATCTCGGCCGTCAGATCCGACGACGAGAATGCCTTGTTGCCAACGAAGTTGATCTGCTGGATCGTGGCCTTCGGGCCTTCCGTCACGGCGAACTGGATCCCCACGCGATTACGCTCGAGCGGCGTGATCGTCGTCTTCACCTCGGCAGCGTAGTAACCGCGCGTAAGGTATTGACGCTTGAGTTCCTGTTCCGATTTCTCTAGCAGATTTCGGTCGAAGCTGCGACCCTCGGTCAGGCCGACCGAACGCAAGGCCTTTTTCAAACCGTCCTTGTCGAATTCCTTGATGCCGAGGAAGTCGATGGAAGCAATCGCGGGACGCTCGTTGACGTGCACCACCAGCACGTTACCTTGCGCTTCGACGCTCACGTCCGAGAACAAGCCCGTTGCATAAAGGGCACGAATTGCTTCGGTGCCCTTATCGTCGTTGAACTTGTCGCCCGGCTTGACCGGCAAGTACGAAAACACCGTACCGGGTTCAATGCGCTGCAAGCCCTCCACTCGGATATCCTTGACCACGAACGGCTCGACGGCCCGCGCCAGGAAACTGTGTGCCGCCAGAACCGCAATCACCAGGGTCTTCGGAACAAGGTGGTATTTATTCGACAACTTGCTTCCCCAAGAAACAATTGAATCGTAACAACTCGGATTTGCCTGCGACGGCAGGCGCGTGACGCCGTCTAGTGCAGCAATTTCGACAGGTCATTGAATAGGGCTACGGCAGACAGCGCGAGGATGCAAACGATGCCCACTCGTTGCAGTGCGCCCTGCCACCGCTCGGAGACTGCCCGACCGGTAATCGCTTCGACCGCATAATATAACAGATAGCCACCGTCCAGAACCGGAATCGGCAACAGATTCAATACGCCAAGACTAATGCTGACAAGCGCGAGAAAGGCGACGAAATAATCCAGGCCGAGTCGGGCCGAACGCCCCGCATAGTCCGCAATCGTCACCGGCCCACTCAGATTCTTGAGCGATGCCTGCCCGGTGATCATCTTCCCGAACATTCGTACGCTGAACGAAGTGACATCCCAGGTGCGCTGCGCCCCCCTGCCGATGGCCTCGATCAGCCCATACCGGACCGTCACCGTATCGACCTGGGACGCCAGCGCCGCGCCGATCTTGCCCACGCGCGCACCGCCCGCCTCGGCCGGATCGACTTCCGCGCTTGGCGTCAGGGGCACGTTGTGCAACGCACCGTCGCGTCGCACGGTGAGCGTCATTGGCTTTCCCGGGGGAGCACGTACGGCGTCCACC
>NZ_KB290533.1:22960-34287 GCF_000282835.1 Pandoraea sp. B-6
GCCCGGGTGAGCACGTACGGCGTCCACCAGCGCCTTGGCCGACGCGATGGGACTGCCGTCGACGGCCGTGATCTCGTCGCCGACACGTAGTCCAGCGGGCCCTGCCGCACCACCCGGCAGGAGCTGGCCCACCTTGACCCGCGCCGACGGCGTCAGACCGAGGCGCTGCATGAAGTCCTGCTCGCCATCGGCGTCGAAGTGCTGACCCGCCGCGTCCAGCATGTATTCAGCGCGCCCGTCGCGGGTACGCGCCACGAGCGTCACGCGCTGCCCTTCGATCATCGGATCGACCAGGCGCCAGCGAAGGTCTTCCCAGGACCGAACGGGCATCTCGTCTCCGACGGCTTCGTCAGGACTCTTCCCGTTCTCGCGAACGCCGGTAATCAACTCGCCACCGGACAGCCCCGCGCGAGCGGCCAGCGTACCGGCCGCCGGCGGTGCAATGCGCGCGACGGGTTCGGTCACGCCCGCGAGATTCAGGCCCGCATACAGGGCGATCGCCAGAAGGAAGTTCGCGACCGGACCGGCCGCCACAATGGCAAATCGCTTATAGACCGATTGGCGGTTGAAGGCCCGCGCGCGATCCTCCGGGGCGACGACCTGGGTTTCATCGCGCTCGTCGAGCATTCGGACGTACCCGCCCAGCGGCAGCGCGCAAACCGTCCACTCCGTACGATCGCGCCCCATCGTCCACTTGAGCAGCGGCGTGCCGAACCCGACCGAAAAACGCAGAACCTTGACGCCGCACAGCCGCGCGACCGAGTAGTGCCCCAACTCATGGAATACCACCAGCACGCCAATGGCGACGGCAAACGCAAGCAACGTGGTCAACAGAGTCATGAGCGAATGGGGGCGCGAAGGCGTTACGACATAGGGTCAGGCGTCAGGACGACGCCCGGGCCGGCAGTTTGGCGACGATGGCCGTCGCCAGTTCGCGCGCGCGGCGATCGGCGTCGAGCACGACGTCGAGCGACGTCGCCTCACCGACGGCAACCGCGTCGAGCACCTGCTCGACCACCTGGCCGATGGCCGTAAAGCGAATGCGGCCTTCAAGGAAGGCGGCCACGGCGATCTCGTTGGCCGCATTGAGCAGCGCGCCCGCCGTACCGCCGCGATGCAGCGCGTCGAATGCCAGACGCAGGCACGGAAAACGGCGCAAATCCGGCGCTTCGAAAGTCAGCTTGCCGATGTCGGCAAGATTGAGGCTCGCCACGCCCGACGTCACCCGATCCGGGAACGCCAGCGCGTGGGCGATGGGCGTGCGCATGTCCGGGTTGCCGAGTTGGGCGAGCGTCGAGCCGTCCGTGTACGTCACCATCGAGTGAATCACGCTCTGCGGATGGATCAACACCTCGATCTTCTCGGGCGGCATATTGAACAGCCAATGCGCCTCGATGACTTCGAGGCCCTTGTTCATCATGCTGGCGGAGTCGACCGAAATCTTGCGGCCCATCACCCAGTTCGGGTGCGCGCACGCCTCGTCCGGCGTCACGTTCTCGAGCGACGCCAGCTCGCGCTCGCGGAACGGCCCGCCCGACGCGGTCAACACCAGTTTTTCAACGCCGCGCGTCGACACGCGGGTCTCGCCGGCCACTTGCGGCAGGCATTGGAAGATGGCGTTGTGCTCGCTGTCGAGCGGCAACAACGTCGCCCCGGCGCGTTCGGCCGTCGCCATGAACAGGGCACCGGAGAGCACCAGCGACTCCTTGTTCGCCAGCAGAATGCGCTTGCCGGCGCGCGCGGCGGCGAGTGTCGACTGCAGCCCCGCGGCACCGACGATCGCCGCAACGACCATCGTGGCCTCGGCCGCTTGCGCGATCTCGACCAGCGCCTGCGGACCGTAGGTCACGTCGATCTTCAGACCGGCGTCAGCCAGACGCGCCGCCAGCGAGCGGGCACCATCGGCGTCGGCCACCACCGCCACTGCTGGGCGATGCGTGACGCACTGCTCGAACAGGCGATCCAGGTTACGGTGCGCCGACAACGCGTAGACGGAGAAGCGGCCGGGATGACGCCCCACCACATCGAGCGTGCTAACGCCAATGGAACCGGTGGAGCCAAGAATGGAGAGTCGTTGCGACATGATCAGACGAGGAGCAAAGCCAGCGGGAGCACCGGGAGCAACGCGTCGATTCGATCGAGCACGCCCCCGTGGCCGGGAAGCAGCGCGCTGGAATCCTTCACGCCGGCCTGCCGTTTGAGTTGAGATTCGAACAGATCGCCCACGACGGATAAAGCCACCAGCACCGTCAGCGCCAATGCGCCCAGTGCCAGACCTTGCGTGCCGGCGAAATGAGAAACGAGGGTTGGCGCCTGCAAGCCGCTCGCGAGAACCCCGGCAGCGACCACGAGCACCAGCAGCCACCCGCCGATCGCCCCTTCCCAGGACTTGCCGGGACTGATCGACGGCGCGAGCTTGCGACGGCCAAACGCACGGCCGGCGAAATACGCGCCCGTGTCGGCAAGCCAGACGATCACGAGCACCGAGAGCAGGAATGCCACGCCGCGATCACGCGCCAGACACAGCGCCTGCCATGCCGCGATCAGCAACACCGGGCCGGCGACCAGCAACAAACCGCGCCATGCCCCTCGCGTCGCCGGCTTGCGGGCGAGCGTGTAGGGTCCCGCGAGCACCCAAAAGATGGCCGCGGGCTTGAGCCAGATTGACGAGAGCATCCAGCCGCCTGCCCATGTCAGGCCCACCCCCAGGAGGGCGAGCGCCCCATAGAAGACGGCGCCCGTGTCATTCAGACCGACGAGCCGCCCCCATTCCCAGCCGGCGGCGGCCACGATCACGGCGGCAAGTAATGCGAACTGCGCCGGCGTACCGACGAAGATCACAGGCAAAAGAATGGCGAGAAGTACGACAGCGGTAATGACGCGTGTCTTGAGCATCAGGCGGAATGTCCCGGAGGGCTCTGGACTTGCGCGCTGGTACGGCCGAAACGGCGCTCGCGCTGCTGAAACTCGGCGACGGCCCGTTTGAGGGTATTGGCGTTGAAGTCCGGCCAGAATTCTTCGGTGAAATACAACTCAGTGTACGCCAGTTGCCACAACAGAAAATTACTGATGCGTTGATCGCCACCGGTGCGAATGAAGAGATCCGGCTCCGGCGCGTAGGCCATGCTCAGGTAAGGCGCGAGATCGTCCTCGGTGAACGGCGCGTCGAGCGCCGCGGCACCACCGGCCGCCACACGCGCGGCGGCGAGCTTCTGGGCCGCCTGCAAAATGTCCCATCGGCCGCCATAGTTGGCGGCAATGGTCAGCGTGAGGCCCGTGTTGTCCTGTGTGCGGGCTTCCGCACGCCTGACCAGTTCCTGAATGCGCGGCTCGAACGCGTCGAGCGCGCCAATGACGCGAAGGCGAATACCGTTGCTGTGCAGCTTCCCGACTTCACGCTCGAGCGCGAGAATGAAAAGCTGCATCAGCGTCGACACCTCGTCCTGCGGACGGCGCCAGTTCTCGGAACTGAACGCGAACAGCGTCAGATACTCGACGCCGATTTCGGCGCAGGCCGTCACTGCCTCTCGCACGGCATCGACGCCACGCTTGTGGCCCGCCACGCGAGGCAACTTGCGACGGGTAGCCCAACGCCCATTGCCATCCATGACGATAGCAACGTGGCGAGGAATGCTCTCTGTCTTGGGAACGGAGCGCGTAGAGCTGAGAAAACCCATTGAGGTACGGTGCGGGAGTCGAGCGCGAAAGTCAGCGGAGGTCTTGCGGTGAGTGCCGGGGCACTCAGACCGTCATGATCTCGGCATCCTTCTGCTTGACCAGTTCGTCGATCTCGGCGACAAACTTGTCCGTGAGCTTCTGCACTTCGTCGCTGCCACGGCGCTCGTCGTCTTCCGACGCTTCCTTGTCCTTGACCAGCTTCTTGAGCTGCTCGTTGGCATCGCGGCGCAGGTTACGCACGGCGACCTTGGCGGCTTCGCCTTCCGACTTGACCAGCTTGGTCAGCTCGCGACGGCGCTCTTCGGTCGGCATCGGCATCGGCACACGAATCAGATCGCCTTGCGTGGCCGGGTTCAGACCCAGATCCGATTCGCGGATGGCCTTCTCGACCACGCCAACCATCTTCTTTTCCCACGGCTGCACGCCGATCGTACGGCTATCCACGAGGTTCACGTTGGCGACCTGGGAGATGGGCACCATCGAGCCGTAGTAGTCCACCTGAACGTGATCGAGCAGGCCGACGTGCGCACGACCGGTACGAATCTTCGCCAGGTTGTTCTTGAACGACTCGATCGAGCTTTTCATCTTTTGCTCGACACTTTTCTTGACGTCAGCAACGCTCATGACAACCTCCAAACCTTGAATTGTTACGCAAACGTAAATAATACGGCGTCGGCGCGCCCATGCACGCCGACGCCGCAATTTGAACTCAAACGTGGACGAGCGTTCCCTCGTCTTCGCCGAGAATGACGTGCTTGAGCGCGCCCGGCTTCACAATCGAGAAGACTCGCACCGGCATCTTCTGGTCGCGGCACAGCGCGAAAGCCGTCGCGTCCATGACCTGCAGGTGCTTGGAGATCGCCTCGTCGAAGCTGATGGTCGAATACTTTACCGCGTTGGGATCTTTCTTGGGGTCTGCGGAGTATACGCCGTCGACCTTGGTCGCCTTGAGGACCACTTCGGCGCCGACTTCCGAACCGCGCAGCGCCGCTGCCGTGTCGGTCGTAAAGAACGGGTTGCCGGTGCCCGCGGCGAAAATCACGACTTTGCCCTCTTCGAGCTGACGGATCGCACGCGGGCGGATGTAGGGCTCGACCACCTGATCCATGCGCAGCGCGGACTGCACACGCGCTTCAATACCCGCATGGCGCATGGCATCCTGCAGCGCCAGGGCATTCATCATCGTGGCCAGCATGCCCATGTAGTCGGCCGTTGCACGGTCCATACCCGCGGCACCGCCTGCCACGCCCCGGAAAATATTACCGCCGCCGATCACGACGGCCAGTTGCGTGCCCAGGCGAACGACCTCGGCAATGTCGTCAACCATCCGTTCGATGGTCGCGCGGTTGATGCCGAACGCATCGTCACCCATGAGGGCTTCACCAGAGAGCTTGAGAAGTACGCGTTTGTAAGGAGTAGACATGGCGGTCCTTAAGAAGTCTGGTCGGGCACTGTTGGGTATTCTGGATGAAACAACGGGGACGGCACCGCCGCCCCCGGATACTGCGGTACTGCGCGAATTACGACTGCTTGGCCGCAGCCACTTGCGCCGCCACTTCCGCCGCGAAGTCGTCCTGCTTCTTCTCGATGCCTTCGCCGACCACGAACATGGTGAAAGCCTTCACCGTGGTGTTGTTGGCCTTGAGCATCTGCTCGACGCTCGACTTGTCGTCCTTCACGTAAGCCTGGTTGAACAGCGAGACTTCCTTGAGGAACTTCTGCACGCTGCCTTCCACCATCTTGGCCACGATCTCGGCCGGCTTGCCCGACTCGGCAGCCTTCTCGGCAGCGACCTTGCGTTCCTTCTCGATCAGTTCCGGCGAGACCTGATCGCCCGACACGGCCACCGGCTTCATTGCGGCGATGTGCATGGCGACGTTCTTGCCGACTTCGGCGTCAGCGCCGTCATACTCGACGACCACGCCGATACGCGTGCCGTGCAGGTAAGCCGCCAGCTTGCCCGCCGTGTCATAGCGCTGGAAGCGACGAATGGTCATGTTTTCGCCGATCTTGCCGATCAGGTCCGCGCGCACTTGCTCAACGGTCTTGCCGTCGAGCGGCAGCGCCGACAGTGCCGCCACGTCGGCCGGGTTGTGCTCGGCGACCAGCTTGGCCACGTCGTTCGCAAACTTCAGGAAGTCGTCGTTCTTCGAGACGAAGTCGGTTTCGCAGTTGATTTCGACCACGGCACCCTTGCCGCCGTCGATGTAGGCAGCGATCACGCCTTCGGCGGTGATACGGCTGGCGGCCTTGCTGGCCTTGCTGCCCAGCTTGACACGCAGGATTTCTTCAGCACGGACCATGTCGCCATCGGCTTCGGTCAGCGCCTTCTTGCATTCCATCATCGGCGCATCGGTCTTGGCGCGCAGTTCGCCCACCATTGCTGCAGTAATTGCCGGCATATCGTTACTCCTGTATATCGAATCAGTCGGGAGTGGATGGCGTCCGGACGGCCTCGCTGCCCGCCCCGTGGCGCCCCGCGCACCCGACGCGGGAAAATCGGACTAAAAAAAAGGGGCGCCACCAGCAGCCCCTTTTGTTACGCAGCGGCGGCCGCTTACGCCTCTTCGTTCACTTCGACGAACTCGTCGTTACCATCGCCGCGAACGGCTTCCACGACTTCCTTGACGGCGTTTGCACGACCTTCGAGGACGGCGTCGGCAACGCCTTGCACGTACAGCTCGACAGCCTTGCTCGAGTCGTCGTTACCCGGGATGATGTAATCCACACCTTCCGGCGAGTGGTTCGTGTCGACCACGGCGATCACCGGAATGCCCAGCTTGTTGGCTTCCGTGATGGCGATCTTGTGGTAGCCGACGTCGACGACGAAAATGGCGTCGGGCATGCCGCCCATATCCTTCACGCCACCGATCGACTTCTGCAGCTTGGCCATTTCGCGATCGAACAGCAGCGCTTCCTTCTTGCTCATGCGCTCTTGCTCGCCGGCTTCCAGGGCCTGCTCCATGTCCTTGAGCTTCTTGATCGACGACTTCAGCGTCTTGAAGTTCGTCAGCATGCCGCCCAGCCAACGGTTGTTGACGTAGGGCATGCCGGCGCGACCGGCGGCTTCCGCCACGATGTCACGCGCCTGACGCTTCGTACCCACGAACAGGATCGTGCCGCGATTTGCTGCCAGTTGACGCACGTACTTCAGTGCGTCCTGGTACATCGGCAACGTCTTTTCCAGGTTGATGATGTGAATCTTGTTGCGATGGCCGAAGATATAGGGGGCCATCTTGGGGTTCCAGAAACGGGTTTGGTGACCAAAGTGGACGCCCGCTTCCAGCATCTGACGCATAGTGACAGACATGTGATTCTCCGTGAGGGTTAGGTCTTAGACCGGCTGCCGTACCCGTTTCGCCAGACTGCCACACAGCTTTGCATGACCCGTCTGCGAAGATCGGGCACCCTGGGTGCGCCGGCCCGCGATTTCAAAATTTCCAAGCCGACGATCGACAATGCCACCCCGCAATCCGCCGGATGCGGCACCGATCGGCACCACACTGGGGCAAAAACACCCCTGAAAACCCGGCGAAGACCGTTGAAACACAAGGGAAAACCCTTGGGTTTATTAGCAATTCGTCCTCGACTTAGCCCGAGATTATAGCATCGGAGCCCACCTGCACTCAAGCGACGCGTGAACTTGTGATGACAAGTCGGAAACGCCCGATCTGCGCGGTGCTCCGGCCGGTTCACCGCGCGAGCGAGCGCTGCGCCAGGAACCTTGGAAATTCCTCGTCGGAACGCTCCGAAATCCAAGCCGGACGGGGCGAAAACCGTCCGTTGGTGCGATAATGCGGCACTGTTTACGCAATCTCTCCGATTCAGCAATGGCCATCACCCTCAAGAATGCCCACGATATTGAAATGATGCGCGTCGCCTGCCGACTGGCCAGCGAGGTGCTCGATTTCATTACACCGCATGTGCGCGCCGGCGTCACGACCGGGGAGCTCGACCAGCTCTGCCACGAATACATGCTCAAGGAGCAGGGCACCGTGCCGGCACCGCTGAACTATCAACCGCCCGGTTATCCGCCCTACCCCAAGGCCACCTGCATCTCGGTCAACGACGTGATCTGTCACGGCATTCCCGGCGACAAAACGCTCAAGAACGGCGACGCCCTGAACATCGACATCACCGTCATCAAGGATGGCTACTTCGGCGATACCAGCCGCATGTTCATCGTCGGCGAAGGTTCGATCCTGGCGAAGCGTTTGGCTCAGGTGACGTATGAATGCATGTGGCTCGGCATCAACCAGGTGCGCCCGGGCGCGCATCTGGGCGATATCGGCCACGCCATCCAGACGCATGCCGAAGCCCAGGGATATAGCGTGGTTCGCGAATACTGTGGCCACGGCATCGGCCAGGTATTCCACGAGGACCCGCAGATCGTGCATTACGGTCGCCAGGGCACCGGCCTCGAGTTGCAGGCGGGCATGATCTTTACCATCGAGCCGATGATCAACGCGGGCAAGCGCGAGATTCGGACGATGCCCGATCAATGGACGGTCAAAACGCGCGATCGCAGTCTGTCGGCGCAATGGGAGCACACGGTGCTCGTGACGCCAACGGGCCACGAGGTGCTCACGCACTCCGCCCTGACGCCACCGCCGCCGCCCGGTTCGTCGTACGTGACATCGTTCGCCACCGCTACCTGAGCCACTGAAGTCCGGCCGCCTGTCACCGCGGCGGCCGCCCGGCCTGACTCGTTACTTTCACCACCAGGAAGCCGCCATGCACGCGCGTGCGCACGCCCCGTCTCCGCTACGTCAGGCCCTCAAGGACCGCAAAGCCGAACTCGTCGACCGCTTTTCCACACATGGCAAGATCGACGTGCTTCTGCATGGCTTATGCCAGGCGGTCGATCAAGCCATGCGCGACGCGTGGGACGAGTGCGAAATGCCCGACGGTTTCGCGCTCGTCGCCGTGGGCGGCTACGGGCGCGGCGAACTGTACCCGCACTCGGACGTCGACATTCTCCTGCTCCACGCGGACGCCGACGCGCAGGTGCTCACCTCGCACGTGGAGCCGTTTATCGGCTTCCTTTGGGATATCGGGCTCGAGATCGGATCGTCGGTCCGCACGGTCGACGAGTGCATCACCGAAGCCCATGCCGACGTCACGGTACAAACCAGCCTGCTCGAAGCCCGCCTGCTCACCGGCAATGCGGCGCTCTTCGACGACTTCGAGCGGCGCTTCTCCGCCGATCTCGATCCGCGAGCGTTTTTCCGCAGCAAACAGCTGGAGATCCGCCAGCGTCACGCCAAGTATCAGGACACCCCGTACAGCCTTGAACCCAACTGCAAGGAAAGCCCCGGCGGACTGCGCGACCTGCAGGTCATTCTCTGGATGACGAAGGCCGCCGGCCTCGGCAACAGCTGGGCGGAACTGTTCGCGCGGGAACTGCTGACCGATCGCGAGCTCAAGGAGCTGCGACGCAACGAGCAATTCCTCAAGGGCCTGCGCGCACGGCTGCACTTATTGGCGCGACGGCGTCAGGACGTGCTCGTATTCGACATGCAAACGTCGCTCGCGCAAAGTCTCGGCTTCGACGCCACCCCCACCAAGCGGGCCAGCGAGCAGCTCATGCGGCGCTACTACTGGGCCGCCAAAGCCGTCTCGCAACTCAATACGGTGCTGCTGCTCAACGTCGAAGCGCGCCTGTTCCCGCAAACCAGCGGGGTCACGCGGGTGATCAACGAGCGTTTCGTCGAGAAGCAAGGGATGATCGAAATCGTGGACGACGAGTTGTACCAGCGTCACCCGAACGCGATCCTCGAGACGTTCCTGCTTTACGAACAGGTCGTCGGTGTGAAGGGGCTCTCGGCGCGCACGCTGCGGGCGCTGTACAACGCTCGCGAACTGATGAACGCGCAGTGGCGCGCCGACCCCGAGAATCGCAGCACGTTTCTCGGCATTCTCCAGCAGCCACAGGGCATTACCCACGCCTTGCGCCTGATGAACCAGACGAGCGTGCTCGGCCGCTATCTGATCAACTTTCGTCGCGTGGTCGGCCAGATGCAGCACGACCTGTACCACGTCTACACCGTCGACCAGCACATCCTGATGGTCGTGCGCAACATCCGCCGTTTCGCCGTGGCGGAGCACGCGCACGAGTACCCGTTCTGCAGCCAGTTGATCGCGAACTTCGACCGACCTTGGGCGCTGACGGTCGCGGCCTTGTTTCACGACATTGCGAAGGGTCGCGGCGGCGATCACTCCACGCTCGGCATGGCCGATGCCCGACGTTTCTGCACCCGTCACGGCATCGACGAGGAGGACACGGATCTGATCGTCTGGCTGGTGGGTGAGCATCTGACGATGAGCACGGTGGCGCAGAAGCAGGACACCACCGACCCCGAGGTCATCCGCCGCTTTGCGGCGAAAGTGGGGAATGAGCGGCGCCTGACGGCACTGTATCTACTGACGGTCGCCGATATTCGCGGCACCAGCCCGAAGGTATGGAACGCCTGGAAGGGCAAGCTGCTGGAAGACCTGTACCGGCTGACGTTGCAGGTGCTGGGCGGCGCCAATCCGGATCCGCGTTCACAGCTCAAAACGCGCAAGGAAGAGGCCCTCGGGCTGCTGCGCCTTTACACCGTGCCGGAGCGCGCGCAGGAGGCGCTCTGGAGCACGCTGGACGTCGCCTACTTCCTGCGCAACGATCCGGCCGACGTCGCATGGCAGACGCGCCATCTTTGGCGGCACGTGGGCAGCGCGACCCCCATTGTCAAGGCACGTCCCTCACCGATCGGCGAAGGTCTGCAGGTGATGGTCTACGTGCGCGACCAGCTCGATCTGTTCGCGCGCATTTGCGGCTATTTCGAGCGCAAAGGGCTATCGATTCTCGACGCCAAGGTACATACGACCAGTCACGGCTTTGCCCTGGACAGCTTTCTGCTGACCGACCCGGGTCTGGACACGAGCTATCGCGACATCATCAATCTGGTGGAGAGCGAACTGGTGTCGCTGCTCACGCGTGTCGAGCCGCTGGCAGAGCCCAGCAAAGGCCGGCTGCCGCGACGCTCGCGCAGTTTCCCGGTCACGCCGCGCGTCGATTTGCGACCCGACGATCGCGGTCAGTACTACTTGCTATCGGTGTCGGCCAACGACCGCACCGGTCTGCTGTACGCGGTCGCTCGCGTGCTTGCGCGTCACGGCGTAAGCGTGCGTACCGCCCGCATCAACACCCTCGGCGAGCGTGTCGAAGACACGTTCCTGCTCGATGGCAGCCGTTTGCAGGACAGTCGTCTGCAAATCGCCGTCGAGACCGAATTACTCGAAGCATTGGAATCATGAGCGATACCCCGCGCACCAAACTGAGCGCCAAACATCCCCGCACTCTCGACAAGACTCGCGCTCCGGTGCGTTCGTCCGGCGCGCTGAGCCGTCCGACCAAAGCCGTGCCCGCGTCGATGCTCGACGCGAGCGGCGCAAAGAAGAAGCCGGCCGCGAAACCGGCACGACCGCGTCCGGTGGACAATGCGGCTGCGCCGGCGGGTACACGTCGCCCGGCCGGAAGTGCCGCCGCGCCACGCAAACCTGCGGCCGGCAGCACAACGCCGTACGAAAAGCGTTCGACGGGCGAACGTCCGCCCGCACGTGGCCAACGCGAGCGCGTTGCTGGCGCGCGTCCGGCACGACTTGAC
>NZ_AKXS01000166.1:0-8858 GCF_000282835.1 Pandoraea sp. B-6
CGGAGCTGACGCTGCTCTCGCCGCGCACGGCGGCCAGTGGCGACGCTCGCATCGCCGCGCTGAACACGCGCATTGCCGCCGCCGAGCAGGCGAGTCATCTGCCGCCCGCGCAGGCGCTGCTTGCGCGCGTGCAAGCGGATCCTGACAATTTGCAGGCGCGGCTCGATCTTGCCAACCGCTATCTGGCGGATCGCACCTACGAACCGGCATTGCAGGCGTTGCTGGACATCGTGCAGCGCGACCGCGCGTTTGGCGACGACGCCGCACGCAAGTCGATGCTGGCCATCTTCGATGCGCTCTCGGAGACGGACCCGGCCACGGTGGCCGCGTGGCGCCGCAAGCTGAGCGCGGCGCTCAATTGAGTCCACTATGTTGACATTTTTTCCTCACGCTGATGACTGCTCCCGCTCTGATCACTTTCGCACCCGCCCAGGCGGGTGAAGCCATCTTCGACCACCCCGCGCAAGCGCGTCGCCTCGAAGGCAATCCGCAACGGGTGACGCGACCGTTCTACACGGACGCGCTGGGCGAGTTCGATTGCGGCGAATGGACGTGCGAACCCGGCGCGTGGCGCATTGCCTTTGGTCCGCATCGTCAGGAATATTTTTCGGTGATCGAAGGACGTATTCGCATCAGCGACCTCGACGGCAACGCGTCGGAGTTCGGGCCGGGGGACGCCTGTGTGATTCCGGCAGGCTTCGAGGGCGTATTCGAGGTTGTCGAACCGGTGCGCAAACACTTCGTGATGTTCGAGCGCAAGGCGCAATCATGAGGCGCCTCATTTTTTTCTGCGGTCACGCCGGGGCGGGCAAGACGACGCTGGCGAAGCGCCTGATCGGCCCGCTGATTGCGCGCAGTGGGGAAGCGTTTTGTCTGCTCGATAAAGACACGCTTTATGGTGCTTACAGTGCTTCGGTGATGGGCGCGTTGACGGGCAATCCGAATGACCGCGACAGTCCAGTGTATTTGCAGACGTTGCGCGACCCCGAGTACGCGGGACTGCTGGACACGGCGCGCGAGAATCTTCGTCTCGGGGTGAACGTGCTGGTGGTCGGACCGTTCTCGCGCGAGTTGCGCGAAGGGCGGTTGTTCGATCGCGCGTGGCTGGGTGTCGATGACGACGTGGGCGTGCATGTGGTCTGGGTCGAGCTCGGCGAGGCCGATGCGAAGGCGCGCATCGTGAGCCGAGGCAATCCGAACGACGCTTATAAGCTGGCGCATTGGGACGATTACCGGCTGCGCCGGTTCTCGCCGTCCGCCGAGGCGTTCCCGCAGCTGGCGCGCTACGACAATACCGCGCCGACGGCGGAAGACGACGAGCGTCTGCTGCAAACGTTGCTGGTGCAGACTCGCTGATATTTGAAATACGTTCCTAGGGAATTGTCCGAAAAGGGATTCCCGCGAGGAAGATCGGGGCAGGGCGTTGCTAAGGTACGGACACTTTTCGCTCTGTCCCCGCCTCGATCATGTTTCTGCCACCTTGCTGGTTGTCATTGTCTGCGGCCCGTGTCGCAGGTATTCTGCGTTCATTCCTGTACCCATTCCTGCGCTGGGTGCTGACGGCGGCGGCCGGGCTGGCGCTCGTCATCCCGGCGGTGGCCCCCGCAGGCGAGCCGCCAGTGCCCGGGCTACCGCGGGTGAGCACGGCGGCGATCCCGTGGTCGATAGCGGACTCGGCCGCGGCGTCGGGCGACGGCACGGCGGTGCTCGCCGAGATTACCGAAGCGTCCCCGACGATGGCACGCATTCGCGAACGCGGACGCATCGTGCTGGGCTATCGGCAAACGGCGGTTCCATTTTCTTATGTGGATGCGCAGGATCAGCCAATGGGGCTGGCGTGGGCGCTGTGCCAACGCGTTGTGCAAGCGTTGCAACGCGAAATGGCGATGCCCGACCTGCGCATTACCCCCGTGCGCGTGATCGAGCAGATGCGCGGGCCGCTGATCAAGGGGGATGCCATCGACATCGACTGCGCGCCGTCGACCGTCACGGCCGCGCGCGAGCGACAGGTGGCCTTCAGTCTGCCGTATTACGCCGCGAATGTCCGCCTCATGGTTCGGCAGGGCGCCGGGATTCGTTCGATCGACGATATGCGAGGATTGCGGCTGGCCGTGGTGCAAGGCACGACCGCCGAGCGGCTGGTGCGCGCCCGGCACGCGCGGGCAGGCTTTCAGCTCTTGATGGCGCGCGACTACGACGACGCGTTTCGTATGCTGCGCGAGCATCGCGCCCAAGCGCTCGCGCTCGACGACGTGCTGCTCGAAGGCCTGCGCGCCACCAGCAAGTCGCCTGACGCTTTCCGTATCGTCGGACCACCGCTGGCGACTCAGCCCGAGCACTACGCCCTCGCGCTGCCCAAGGACGATCCGGCGTTCAAGACGCGTGTCGATGCCGCACTCGCGGACATCTTCCGCAGCGACGGCATGCGGCAACTCCAACGCGAGTCGCTTCAGACCGCCGTGCCGCCTTTCGGGCATGTCCTTCGGGTCGTCCCGTCGCCCGACGTGCTCGCGATTTGGGAAGCTGGGGCGCGTTACGGGGCAAGCGCTGATGGCATCACCCACGCCCCGGAGCGCGACACCTCCGCTGCGTCTTCCTCCCCACGCGGCTGACTCGCCTCGGGAATCCACTCGCGCCCCGTCCCTCAAGACGCGATATCGCCCCTCCTCGACGGACCGGGGCCCCTTTCCGCCGCTCAGACATAAACCCAACTCGCTGCAGAAAGGGGCCCCGGTCCGTCTCTTCCCCGCCCGCGATCACGGCGAGTCGATGTTGACGCTGGAAACCGGCCGCGCCAAAGCCTTCGCCCTGGACGACGCGCTGCTCGCCGGTCTGCGCGCCACCGCGCGCAAGCCAGGCGACTTTGTCATTGTCGGTGGGCTTTTTGTATTGTCGGGGCGCTGTTTTTACGCGTTGTTTACACCCCGTTTATCCCTTTTATCTCCGTCTTTACGCGTCGATCCGTATCGTTCAAGGCACGGCTGGCATGCGCATGCAAGGGCGCGTCGCGTCCGTGGCGTGCCAGCCGCCACACGATAGGGAGTTGTCATGGACTGGCTATATCTCGGCGTCATCGCGGTGTTTGCTGCCTCGACCGTCGGCTTTGTCGCGTTTTGCGCGTCGGTAGGAGGGCAGCAATGACCGCCATGTATTGGCTGAGCGGCGGACTCACGATCGCGCTGCTCGCTTATCTCGTCTACGCGCTCTTCAAGCCGGAGGATCTGGCATGACGCTCAACGCCTGGATTCAGCTCGGCGTTTTCCTCGTCGTGCTGCTGGTGCTGGCACGCCCGCTCGGCCGCTTCATGGCCGACGTGCTCGCCGGCGAATCTCGCGTGAACCGCTGGTTCGCGCCCATGGAACGCGCGCTCTACCGCCTGTGTGGCATCGATCCCGAAAAGGAAATGCACTGGCGCGCGTACGCGATCGCGCTCGTCGGCTTCAACGCGCTCGGCGCCTTGGCCGTCTACGCCCTGCAACGCTGGCAAGTCTGGCTGCCGTTCAATCCGCAAGGGTTGGGGGCCGTTACCCCGGACTCGTCGATGAATACGGCCGTGAGCTTTGTGTCCAATACCAACTGGCAAGGCTACAGCGGTGAGTCGACCATGAGCTATCTCACGCAGATGCTCGGTCTGGCGGTACAGAACTTCATGTCGGCTGCCACCGGCATTGCCGTGGTGGTCGCACTCATTCGCGGCTTTGCCCGTCACACGGCACAGACGATCGGCAACTTCTGGGTCGATATGACCCGCATTACGCTCTACATTCTGGTGCCGCTTTCGGTCTTGCTGGCAGCGGCTTTCATGAGTCAGGGCGTGATTCAGACCTTCAGCGCTTATCAGGATGTCACCACGCTGCAAGCCACGCATTACGACAATCCGGTGCTTGGCCCGGACGGTCAGCCGAAGCTCGACGCCGCCGGCAAGCCGGTGACAACGCCCGCCGTGACGCAGACGCAAACCCTGCCGATGGGCCCGGTCGCCTCGCAGGAAGCGATCAAGATGCTCGGCACGAACGGTGGCGGCTTCTTCAATGCGAATTCGGCGCACCCGTTCGAAAACCCGACGCCGCTGTCGAACTTCCTTCAGATTCTGGCGATCTTCCTGATCCCGGCGGCGCTGTGTCATATGTTCGGACGCATGGTCGGCGATCGTCGCCAGGGCCTGGCGCTGCTCGCCGCGATGACGATTGCATTCTCGATTGCCGCCGTGGCCACGGTCTCTGCCGAGCAGGCCGGCAATCCGGTGCTGACGACGCTCGGTGTCGATCAGCAAGCGAGCGCCACGCAGGCAGGCGGCAACATGGAAGGCAAGGAGACGCGCTTCGGTATCGCGGCCTCGGGCATTTTCGCCACGGTGACGACGGCGGCGTCGTGCGGCGCGGTCAACGCGATGCACGATTCGCTCACGCCGCTGGGCGGGCTGGTGCCGATGCTGCTGATGCAGTTGGGCGAGGTGATCTTCGGTGGGGTGGGCTCGGGCCTGTACGGCATGCTCGTCTTCGCGATGCTCGCGGTGTTCGTGGCCGGGCTGATGATCGGCCGCACGCCGGAGTATCTCGGCAAGAAGATCGAAGCGTTCGAGATGAAGATGGTCGCCGTGGCCGTGCTCATGACGCCGCTGCTGGTGCTGCTCGGCACGGCGCTTGCGGTGCTGGTACCGGCAGGGCAGGCGGGCGTAGCGAATCCGGCGACGCACGGCTTCTCGGAAATTCTCTACGCCTATAGTTCGGCCGCGAACAATAACGGCAGCGCATTTGCCGGGCTGTCGGCCAACACGCCGTTCTACAACAGCACGCTGGCGATCGCGATGTGGTTCGGCCGCTTCTGGGTGATTGTGCCGGTGTTGGCGATTGCCGGTGCCCTCGCCCGCAAGAAGCGCATCGCCGCGACCTCGGGCACGTTGCCTACGCATGGTCCGCTGTTCGTCGTGCTGCTGCTCGGTACGGTGCTGTTGGTGGGCGCGCTGACGTATATGCCCGCGCTCGCACTCGGTCCGGTCGCCGAACATCTGACGATGATCGGCGCGCATTGATTATTGAAATGAGGCATTCGAGGCACTCATGAATCAACCCTCAGGAAATACCGTCACCCGGCCGGCGGGCAAAGGGCACACGTCGACGTCACTGTCGATGTTCGACCCCGCGATCGTCAAGCCGGCCATTGTCGACTCGTTCCGCAAGCTGCATCCGCTCACGCAAGCCCGAAACCCGGTGATGTTCGTGGTGTACGTGGGCAGCCTGCTCACGACGGTGCTGTTCGGCATGGCTGCGGCGGGCCACGCCGAGGCGAGCGCGCCGTTCATCCTCGCCATTACGCTGTGGCTGTGGTTCACGGTCTTGTTCGCGAATTTTGCCGAAGCCCTGGCGGAAGGCCGCAGCAAGGCGCAGGCCGCCTCGTTGCGCCAGGCCAAGAAGAACGTGCCGGCCAAGCAATTGCGCTCGGCCCGGCGCGACGCGGAGTGTCTGGTTATCGATAGTGCCAGTCTGCGTCGCGGGGATTTCGTGCTGGTCGAGGCGGGCGATGTGGTCCCGGCCGACGGCGAAGTGGTGGAAGGCGTAGCGTCGGTCGACGAATCGGCGATCACAGGCGAATCCGCGCCCGTGATTCGTGAGTCGGGCGGCGATTTTTCGGCCGTCACCGGTGGCACGCGCGTGCTCTCGGACTGGCTGGTCATGCGCGTGACGGTCAACCCGGGCGAGGCATTCCTCGACCGCATGATCGCCATGGTGGAAGGCGCGAAGCGGCAGAAGACGCCGAATGAAATCGCGCTCACGATCCTGCTCGTCGCGCTTACGCTGGTGCTGCTGCTCGCCACGGCGACGCTGCTGCCGTATTCGATCTACAGCGTGTTCGTCACGCAAGCGGGGCATCCGGTCACGATTACCGTACTCGTCGCGCTGCTGGTGTGTCTGATTCCGACGACGATCGGCGGGCTGCTCTCGGCCATCGGCGTGGCCGGCATGAGCCGCATGATGCAAGCGAATGTGATCGCCACTTCGGGGCGCGCCGTGGAAGCCGCGGGCGACGTGGATGTGCTGCTGCTCGACAAGACCGGCACGATTACGCTGGGCAACCGTCAGGCATCGCAATTCGTGCCGGCCCCGGGCGTGGACGAGCGCACGCTGGCCGACGCCGCGCAACTCGCCTCGCTGGCCGACGAGACGCCCGAAGGGCGCAGCATCGCTGTGCTCGCCAAGCAGCGTTTCAATCTCCGTGAGCGCGAAATGGGCGGTCTGCACGCGCTGTTCATCCCGTTCTCGGCGCAAACGCGCATGAGCGGGGTGGACCTTGCGGACAAGCAGATCCGCAAGGGCGCAGCAGACGCGCTCAAGCGCTACGTGGAATCGGCCGGCGGCGTATGGCCGGTGGCGCTGGCCAGCGCGGTCGACGAGATTGCGCGTCGCGGCAGCACGCCCCTGGTGGTGGCCGAGCAAGACACACTCGGGACCCGCGCGCTGGGCGTGATCGAGCTGAAGGACGTGGTCAAGGGCGGCATCAAGGAGCGCTTCGCCGAACTTCGCCAGATGGGCATCACGACGCTGATGGTGACGGGCGACAACCGTTTGACGGCGGCAGCCATTGCGGCCGAAGCCGGGGTCGACGACTTCCTCGCCGAAGCCACGCCGGAAGCGAAGCTCGCGACGATTCGCAAGTACCAGGCCGAAGGCAAGCTGGTGGCGATGACCGGCGACGGCACGAACGACGCCCCGGCGCTTGCCCAGGCGGATGTGGCGGTGGCGATGAACTCGGGCACGCAAGCCGCGAAGGAAGCGGGCAACATGGTCGACCTGGATTCGAATCCGACCAAGCTGATCGAGATCGTCGAGATCGGCAAGCAGATGCTGATGACGCGCGGCAGCCTCACCACGTTCTCGATTGCGAACGACGTGGCGAAGTACTTCGCGATTATTCCGGCGGCGTTTGCCACGACGTATCCGCAACTCGATGCGCTCAACGTGATGCGCCTGGCGAGCCCGTCGTCGGCGATTCTGTCGGCCGTGATCTTCAACGCGCTGATCATCGTGGTGCTGATTCCTCTGGCGCTCAAGGGCGTGAAGTATCGCCCGGTCGGGGCCGCGACGCTGCTGCGCCGCAATCTTCTGATTTACGGTCTGGGCGGGATCCTGGTGCCGTTCGTCGGCATCAAGGTCATCGACATGTTCATTGCCGCGATGGGCTGGGCCTGATCGCGCGGCGCCCGAACGCAATGGCCGATGGGTCTTGCGTTCGGGCCACATTGCTGAAACTTCAAGGAATCGATGTCATGAAATCCCTTTTGCGTCCGATGCTCAGTTTGTTCGTCGTGCTGTCGGTCATTACAGGGCTGGTGTATCCGCTGGTCGTGACCGGCATCGGCCGCGCGGCATTTTCTCGCGAAGCCGTCGGCAGCCTCATCTACAAAGACGGCAAGGCGGTCGGCTCGTCGCTGATCGGCCAGAATTTCGATGAACCGAAGTACTTCTGGGGACGTCTGTCGGCCACCGCGCCGATGCCCAATAACGGCGTGTCCTCGGGTGGCTCGAACTTCGGCCCGCTCAACCCCGCCCTCGCCGACGCCGTAAAGGCACGCATCGCCGCGTTGCGCGCGGCGGATCCGAGCGCAACCCTGCCGGTGCCGGGCGATCTGGTCACGGCCTCGGCCAGCGGTCTCGATCCGGCCATCAGCCCGGCGGCCGCCGAGTATCAGGTCACGCGCGTGGCGAAGGCGCGTGGCCTCGCCCCCGACGCCGTGCGCGCGCTGGTTGCGCGATACACGCAAGGCCGTCAGTGGGGCATATTCGGAGAGCCCCGGGTGAATGTTCTGGCGCTGAACCTCGCGTTGGACGCCCTGACGCACGGCAGCGTCTGAAATGGGTATCCACCGGGCGAGGCAGACCGGAGAATGGCTGGGCTTGCCTCGCCGCCTGCGGTAGATTGGCGGCACGCCCGGCGCGTATCGCCTTTTGACGTCATCGGGCAACCGATGCATCGACGCGAGCCTCGCCTGATGGCGAGGCGCTCGCTTTTCTGATGGATGAATTCGATGGCTGGCATGGAACGCCCTGATCCCGATGAACTGCTCGGCAAGCTGCAGCGCGAGGAAGCCCGCGAGCAGCGTGGCCGGCTGAAGATTTTCTTCGGCGCGTCCGCCGGGGTGGGCAAGACGTTCGCGATGTTACAGGCGGCGCGCAAGCTCAGCGAGGAGGGTACCGACGTGGTGGTCGGTGTGCTGGAGACGCATGGCCGCGACGAAACGGCGCGCTTGCTGGCGGGGCTGGAAGTCCTGCCGCAGAAGTCGGTCGACTACCGCGGCCGCGTGCTGCGCGAATTCGATCTCGACGGCATGCTGGCGCGCAAACCGGCCGTGGCGCTGATCGACGAACTCGCCCATGCAAACGTGCCGGGCATGCGTCACCTGAAGCGCTGGCAGGACGTGCAGGAATTGCTCGCCGCCGGCATCGACGTGTACACCACGCTCAATGTGCAGCATCTGGAGCGACTCAATGACGTGGTCGGACAAATCACCGGCATTCGTGTGTGGGAGACGGTGCCCGATCGCATCTTCGATCTGGCCGACGAAGTGAAGTTGGTCGACCTGCCGCCGGACGAACTGCTCGAGCGCATGCGCGAGGGCAAGGTGTACATGGCCGCGCAGGCCGAGCGCGCGGTGCGCAACTTCTTCCGCAAGGGCAATCTCATCGCATTGCGCGAACTGGCGCTGCGTCGCACGGCCGATCGCGTCGATGCGCAAATGCGCGAGTACCGCGCCGATCAATCGATCAGCCAGGTGTGGCAAGCCCGTGAGCGGCTGCTCGTCGCTATTGGCCCGGGCCCGGAGGGCGTGGCGCTCGCCCGCGCGGCCGCGCGGCTCGCCGCGA
>NZ_AKXS01000167.1:0-4421 GCF_000282835.1 Pandoraea sp. B-6
AGCCCCAGGATGAGATGAGCCGACATCGAGGTGCCAAACACCGCCGTCGATATGAACTCTTGGGCGGTATCAGCCTGTTATCCCCAGAGTACCTTTTATCCGTTGAGCGATGGCCCTTCCATACAGAACCACCGGATCACTATGACCTGCTTTCGCACCTGCTCGACTTGTCAGTCTCGCAGTTAAGCACGCTTTTGCCATTGCACTATCAGCACGATTTCCGACCGTACCTAGCGTACCTTCGTACTCCTCCGTTACACTTTGGGAGGAGACCGCCCCAGTCAAACTGCCTACCATGCACTGTCCCCGATCCGGATTACGGACCTAGGTTAGAACCTCAAACAAACCAGGGTGGTATTTCAAGGACGGCTCCACAGAAACTAGCGTTCCTGCTTCAAAGCCTCCCACCTATCCTACACAGACCGGTTCAAAGTCCAATGCAAAGCTACAGTAAAGGTTCATGGGGTCTTTCCGTCTAGCCGCGGGTAGATTGCATCATCACAAACACTTCAACTTCGCTGAGTCTCGGGAGGAGACAGTGTGGCCATCGTTACGCCATTCGTGCAGGTCGGAACTTACCCGACAAGGAATTTCGCTACCTTAGGACCGTTATAGTTACGGCCGCCGTTTACCGGGACTTCAATCAAGAGCTTGCACCCCATCATTTAATCTTCCGGCACCGGGCAGGCGTCACACCCTATACGTCCACTTTCGTGTTTGCAGAGTGCTGTGTTTTTATTAAACAGTCGCAGCCACCAGTTTATTGCAACCCTTTCACCCTCCTGGCGCAGGCCAGTCAAGCTACAAGGGCGTACCTTATCCCGAAGTTACGGTACCAATTTGCCGAGTTCCTTCTCCCGAGTTCTCTCAAGCGCCTTAGAATACTCATCTCGCCCACCTGTGTCGGTTTGCGGTACGGTCTCGTATGACTGAAGCTTAGAGGCTTTTCTTGGAACCACTTCCAATTGCTTCGTACCCGAAGGTACTCGCCCCACAGCCTTGAATTACGCGCCCGGATTTGCCTAAGCGCCTTCTCCACTGCAGGGACCGGGACTTCCAACACCCGGACAACCTTCCGCGATCCGTCCCCCCATCGCATCATACGACGGTGCAGGAATATTAACCTGCTTCCCATCAGCTACGCATCTCTGCCTCGCCTTAGGGGCCGACTCACCCTACGCCGATGAACGTTGCGTAGGAAACCTTGGGCTTACGGCGAGGGGGCCTTTCACCCCCTTTATCGCTACTCATGTCAGCATTCGCACTTCTGATACCTCCAGCATCCTTCACAAGACACCTTCACAGGCTTACAGAACGCTCTCCTACCATGCGAGCAAGCTCGCATCCGCAGCTTCGGTATATTGCTTAGCCCCGTTACATCTTCCGCGCAGGACGACTCGATCAGTGAGCTATTACGCTTTCTTTAAAGGGTGGCTGCTTCTAAGCCAACCTCCTGACTGTTTTAGCCTTCCCACTTCGTTTCCCACTTAGCAATATTTAGGGACCTTAGCTGGCGGTCTGGGTTGTTTCCCTCTTGACACCGGACGTTAGCACCCGATGTCTGTCTCCCGTGATTGCACTCTTCGGTATTCGGAGTTTGCTATGGCGAAGTAATCCGCAATGGACCCTTCAACCATGACAGTGCTCTACCCCCGAAGGTGATACACGAGGCACTACCTAAATAGTTTTCGGAGAGAACCAGCTATTTCCAAGTTTGTTTAGCCTTTCACCCCTATCCACAGCTCATCCCCTAATTTTTCAACATTAGTGGGTTCGGTCCTCCAGTACGTGTTACCGCACCTTCAACCTGGCCATGGATAGATCACTTGGTTTCGGGTCTACACCCAGCGACTGAACGCCCTATTCGGACTCGCTTTCGCTACGCCTTCCCTATTCGGTTAAGCTTGCCACTGAATGTAAGTCGCTGACCCATTATACAAAAGGTACGCAGTCACCCCTTGCGAGGCTCCTACTGTTTGTATGCATGCGGTTTCAGGATCTATTTCACTCCCCTCCCGGGGTTCTTTTCGCCTTTCCCTCACGGTACTGGTTCACTATCGGTCGATTACGAGTATTTAGCCTTGGAGGATGGTCCCCCCATCTTCAGACAGGATTTCACGTGTCCCGCCCTACTTTTCTCAAGCTTAGTTCCACACCAGGGTTTTCTCATACGGGGCTATCACCCACTATGGCCGGACTTTCCATTCCGTTTTGATAACACCGGTGCTAAATCTTGAAGGCTGGTCCCATTTCGCTCGCCACTACTTTGGGAATCTCGGTTGATTTCTTTTCCTGCAGCTACTTAGATGTTTCAGTTCGCCGCGTTCGCTTCACTAGACCTATGTATTCAGTCTAGGATGACCCAAAGGGCCGGGTTTCCCCATTCGGACATTTGTGGATCAAAGCTTATTTGCCAGCTCCCCACAACTTTTCGCAGGCTATCGCGTCCTTCATCGCCTGTAATCGCCAAGGCATCCACCACATGCACTTATTCGCTTGACCCTATAACGAGTGTGTCTTTCGGCACATTCCCTATAGGTTGAGTTTTCGCGTTGTGCCGTATTCCAAGTCATCTTTCGATCACTTAAATACTAGTTGATACAATCACAACCCATACAATTTCCACGCGCCATCTCTAACGCGCTTCCGTTGTACTACTACTTCTTCCAAATTGTTAAAGAACAAATACTGCATGACATTGCTGTCATTCAAAAACATTCACACTTGGGGATTTACCACAGACGTAAAAGCTTTTGACTGACATCGATGTGCGATCTAAGGAATTGGTGGAGGCAGACGGGATCGAACCGACGACCCCCTGCTTGCAAAGCAGGTGCTCTCCCAGCTGAGCTATGCCCCCCAAATCAGTCTGATGCGGCGTTACAAAAAACCTTGCATACCGATGTATGCGGCGGCCTTTTGTGCCTTGCCTCAGCCAGATTTCTTTCTACCAGGCGTCGGTGGAAAGAGTTTGGTGGGTCTGGAAGGACTTGAACCTTCGACCCCCGCCTTATCAAGACGGTGCTCTAACCACCTGAGCTACAGACCCGACTTAGATCTACGCAGTCAACAACCGATAAGCGTGAACACTCAACTTCCAGTGCATGCTCTAGAAAGGAGGTGATCCAGCCGCAGGTTCCCCTACGGCTACCTTGTTACGACTTCACCCCAGTCATGAATCCTGCCGTGGTAAGCGCCCTCCTTACGGTTAGGCTACCTACTTCTGGCAAAACCCACTCCCATGGTGTGACGGGCGGTGTGTACAAGACCCGGGAACGTATTCACCGCGACATGCTGATCCGCGATTACTAGCGATTCCAGCTTCACGCAGTCGAGTTGCAGACTGCGATCCGGACTACGATCGGTTTTCTGGGGTTAGCTCCACCTCGCGGTTTGGCAGCCCTCTGTACCGACCATTGTATGACGTGTGAAGCCCTACCCATAAGGGCCATGAGGACTTGACGTCATCCCCACCTTCCTCCGGTTTGTCACCGGCAGTCTCCCTAGAGTGCTCTTGCGTAGCAACTAAGGACAAGGGTTGCGCTCGTTGCGGGACTTAACCCAACATCTCACGACACGAGCTGACGACAGCCATGCAGCACCTGTGTTACGGTTCTCTTTCGAGCACTCCCACCTCTCAGCAGGATTCCGTACATGTCAAGGGTAGGTAAGGTTTTTCGCGTTGCATCGAATTAATCCACATCATCCACCGCTTGTGCGGGTCCCCGTCAATTCCTTTGAGTTTTAATCTTGCGACCGTACTCCCCAGGCGGTCAACTTCACGCGTTAGCTTCGTTACTAAGGAAATGAATCCCCAACAACTAGTTGACATCGTTTAGGGCGTGGACTACCAGGGTATCTAATCCTGTTTGCTCCCCACGCTTTCGTGCATGAGCGTCAGTATTGGCCCAGGGGGCTGCCTTCGCCATCGGTATTCCTCCACATCTCTACGCATTTCACTGCTACACGTGGAATTCTACCCCCCTCTGCCATACTCTAGCCTTGCAGTCACGAATGCAGTTCCCAGGTTAAGCCCGGGGATTTCACATCCGTCTTACAAAACCGCCTGCGCACGCTTTACGCCCAGTAATTCCGATTAACGCTTGCACCCTACGTATTACCGCGGCTGCTGGCACGTAGTTAGCCGGTGCTTATTCTTCCGGTACCGTCATCCCCCCGAGGTATTAACCCAGAGGATTTCTTTCCGGACAAAAGTGCTTTACAACCCGAAGGCCTTCTTCACACACGCGGCATTGCTGGATCAGGCTTTCGCCCATTGTCCAAAATTCCCCACTGCTGCCTCCCGTAGGAGTCTGGGCCGTGTCTCAGTCCCAGTGTGGCTGGTCGTCCTCTCAGACCAGCTACAGATCGTCGCCTTGGTGAGCTTTTACCCCACCAACTAGCTAATCTGACATCGGCTG
>NZ_KB290534.1:0-16843 GCF_000282835.1 Pandoraea sp. B-6
GCACGGGCGACGTACTCACGGGCGCGATCGGTGCGCTGCTCGCGCAGGGTATGCCAGCGCCGCAAGCCGCACTGGCCGCGGTCTGGCTGCACGGCCGGGCTGCGGAACGGTGCGCCGCCGCAGGGGCCGGTCCCGCTGGACTGACCGCAAGTGAACTTTTGCCCGCCATGCGCGCCGAACTGGCTGACTTGCTGAACGAGGCGGGGTGCGCCAAGCGAAGCACGCAAACGCGCCGCACGGCGCCGGCCGGCTAGCCCTGACATCTCGCTTCACGAGGATGCAGGACCGCCAGATGGTCGTCCACCGTCGCGTTTCTACGTGATTTCGCGACGACTCCCGTTATACTCCGCTTTATCGAAATGTCCTTATCGCACATGCCGTACAAGCCATCCGCGCCTTCCACTCGTCTGGATCAACTCCCTGCCTGGCGTACCCTGCTCACGCACCGCGACGACATTGCCGCGCAGCACATGCGCGACTGGTTCGCGAGCACCGGCGCTCACGCACGCGTCGAACAATTCTCATTGCGTGCGGCCGGTCTGTATCTCGATTACTCGAAGAACCGCATTACCGGCACAACACGCACGCTGCTCGCACAACTCGCGCGCGAGTGCGGCCTGCCGGCCAAGCGCGATGCGATGTGGGCCGGCGACGCCGTCAACATCACGGAAAACCGCGCGGCGTTGCACGTTGCGCTGCGCGCACCGCAGGACATGGCCTTTCGCGACGCGGCCGGCGACGTCAGCCGCGGGGTGCGCGAGACCCTTTCGCGCATGCGTGCTTTCAGCGAAAGCGTGCGCGACGGGCGCTGGGTCGGTGCGACGGGCAAGCCCATTCGACATCTCATCAATGTCGGGATCGGCGGATCGGACCTGGGTCCGCGCATGGTGTGCGACGCGCTAGCCGTCTACGGGCGGCGAGATCTGAGCGCGCACTTCATCGCCAACATCGATCCCACCGAACTGGCACGCACGCTGCCCTCGCTCGACCCCGAAACCACGCTCGTCGTGGTGTGCTCGAAGACCTTCACCACGCTCGAAACCATGACCAACGCGCGCACGATTCGCGCCTGGTTTGTCGCGCATGGCATTCCTGAGGGCGAACTCGGCAAGCACTTCGTGGCGGTGTCGACGAATGCCGAGGAAGCGATGCGCTTCGGCATTCACCGCGAGAACGTGTTCGAGTTTGGCGAGTGGGTCGGCGGGCGGTATTCGCTGTGGTCGTCGATCGGGCTCATCATCATGCTCTATCTCGGCCCGCAGCATTTCGATGCGTTGCTCGCCGGTGCGCATGCCATGGACGAACACTTCCGCAGTGCGCCGCTCGAGTCCAACATGCCGGTGCTGCTTGGCCTGCTCGGCATCTGGTACCGGAATTTCTTCGACGCCCAGACGATTTCCATCGCGCCGTACACCGACGCCTTGCAGAAACTGCCGCCGTATCTGCAGCAGTTGGACATGGAGAGCAATGGCAAGTCGGTGCAGCTCGACGGGACGCCTGTCTCGTGGCAAACCGCGCCGATCCTATGGGGCGAGCCAGGCACGAACGGTCAGCATGCCTACTTTCAGATGTTGCACCAGGGCACCACGCTGGTGCCGGTGGACTTCATCGCCGTCCTGAATCCGCAATACGATGCGCCCGCCTATCTCGATCATCACCGCAAGCTGCTCGCCAATTGCTTCGCGCAAAGCGAAGCGTTGCTGCAAGGCGGCTCGATGGCCACGGCGGAACAAGCTGGAGGACCGCTGGGCGCACAACGCCGCTTCGACGGCAATCGTCCGAGCAACACGCTCGTGATCGATCAATTGTCGCCCGAGCGCCTGGGTGCGCTGATCGCGCTCTATGAGCACAAGGTGTTCGTGCAGGCCGCCATCTGGAACATCAATCCGTTCGACCAGTGGGGGGTTGAACTGGGCAAGACGCTGAGCCGCGCCATCGAGCCCGAACTCGCCGATCCGGACTTGCTCACGCCCGACGCGCACGACGCCTCGACCACGTCGTTGATTCGCCTTGCAGGCGACGCCCTGAAACGCAAGCACTGAAACGCGCGATCGCCGCGGCAACATCACTGCGGCGTTTTCGACCCTGCGTCTCGTGCGTCCGACGGGCCATCGATCCTTCGTCCGCCGGCGAGTTGCACTGTCGTGTCGCAACGCTGCGCGATCGCCTGATCATGTGTCACGAGCACCAGCGTTGCGCCACGCGCCTTGTTGAGCGAGAACATCAGGTCGATCACGCGCTCCCCCGTCGCCGTGTCCAGACTGCCCGTCGGTTCGTCGGCAAACAGTATGGCGGGTTCGGTGACGAAAGCACGCGCCAGCGCCACGCGCTGCTGTTCGCCGCCGGAGAGCTGCTTCGGATAATGCGCCAGACGCGAGCCCAGCCCCACTTGATCAAGCAACTTGATGGCACGATCGCGCACGTCGCGTGTCTCACCCAGCAACTCGAGCGGCAGCATCACGTTCTCGAGCGCGGTGAGGTGCGGCATCAGTTGAAACGATTGAAAGACGAAACCGACGGCACCGCGTCGCAACGCGGCCCGGCCCTCTTCGTCGAGATCGCCGAGCGACTTGCCCAGCAGCGTGATACTGCCGTCGCTTGCCGTGTCGAGCCCCGCCATCAGGCCTAGCAACGTAGACTTGCCGGACCCCGACGCGCCGACGATGGCCACGCTTTGACCTTTGGCGACACTGACATCGATATCCTGCAGAATGACCAGCTCGCCGGTCGCGTCGCGCAACCGTTTGCCCAGCCCCCGCACCTCAATCACGTTTTCGGAAAACGACATGGTTAGAAGAGAGTTCTTGAAAATGGCCGCCTCCGCCCTCGTAGGCGGGTGCATGCTGTCAGGGACCGCGGCGCACGCGGCAAGTTCGGGGACGCCAACGATTTTGGTCGTCGGCGACAGCCTTTCGGCGGAATATGGCATCGCGCGCGGCACCGGCTGGGTCAATCTGATGCAGCAGACGATCACGCGAAGCGGGTTTGATTATAACGTCGTGAACGCGAGCATCAGCGGCGACACGACGAGCGGCGGACGCGCGCGCCTCGCGCCGCTGCTCGAACGCTATCATCCCGCCATCACGATCCTGGAACTCGGCGGCAACGACGCGCTGCGCGGCATTTCACTCGACCTCACACGCAGCAATCTGCGCGAGATGATCGGCGCGGCACGCAAGGCAGGCAGCCGTGTGATCGTCGTCGGCATGCGCATTCCGCCTAACTACGGGCTCGACTACAGCGAGCAGTTCTTCACGATGTTTTCGCTGGTGGCCAAGCAGGAAAAAACGGGCTACGTGCCGTTCCTGTTGGCGGGTGTCATTGAACACCCCGACTGGTTCCAGCAGGATCAGATTCACCCTCTGGCCAAGGCGCACCCGCAAATCCTGCAGAATGTCTGGCCGACGGTCAAACCACTTCTCAAGCCCGCCGGCAAGGCGCCCTCGCGCCCCGCGCAACCACGAACGCCGAAGACGTCCGGCACATAAAAAACGCGGCCGGTTGGCCGCGTTTCTCGTTTCATTCAGCGATGGTGCCGGCCGCCCATTCAGGCCCCCGACTTGGTGACATCGTTCACGATCTTCACCTTCGAGCGCGCACGCAGGTCGCCCAGCCAGGCGTTCCATTCGGCCTGCGCCGCCAGTTGGTTGAGTTGCTGCGCCTCGGCGGCAAGATGCTGCGCGTCCTGCTCGGCCGGCTGCGTGACCTTGCCGATGCGATACACGGCGTAGCCCTGACCTTCGCCCAACGCGACACCGACATACGCCGGCAACCGGGTCGTATCGGCACTGAAGATTGCCCCCAGGGCCGTCGCCGGCAGCTTGCCAGGGTTGTCTCGCGATACGGTTTGCGCAGCGCCGAATGCGGCGTCGCCCCCCTTCTTGAGCGCTTCGAGCTTGGCCTGGCCGGCCGTCGTCGCTGCCTGCTCGGCCAGATCGGCCACGACCTTCTCTTTGACTTGCGCCTCGATCTGCGCGAGCGGCGGCGTGGCGGCCGGGTGATAAGTCACCACGTGCGCCGACACCAGTACGCCCTGACCCACATCCACCGCCTCGGTGTTGCGCTTGTTCTTGAGCGCTTCGTCGCCAAACACGGCCTTGAGTAACTTCTCATTGCCGATCGGGAGTTTCGCCTGCGACGGATCCGGCGTCCGCGTGACCGTGGCCGTCTGCACCTTCAGGTTGAGCTTGTCGGCCGCCGGCTGCACGCTGTCGGGTTGTTCGTACACGGCGTTGGTGAACTGGTCGGCCAACTTCGCATAGGCCTTCGCCGACTCCTGCTGTCGATACTGATCGGCAAGCTGCGCCTTCACTTCATCGAACGACTTGGTCTGCTCGGGCTTGATGCCGGTCAGCTTGATGATGTGATAACCGAAATCGCTCTTCACGACATCGCTCACGTCACCCTCGTGCTTGAGCGCGAACGTGGCATCGGCAAACGGCTTGACCATTGCGTCGCGTGCGAAGAAGCCCAGATCGCCGCCGTTGGCCTTCGAGCCCGGGTCTTCCGAATCGGCGCTGGCCAGCTTGGCAAAATCATCCGGATGCTTCTTGATCTCGGCGAGCAGCGCGTCGGCCTTCGCCTTCGCCTTGGCGTGATCGGCCGGCGATGCGTCGGCGGGCGACGCGATCAGGATGTGCGATGCGCGGCGCTGCTCCGGCGTGGTGTATTGCTTCAGGTTGTCCTGGTACATCTTGCGCAGCACGTCATCGCTCGCGGGCGTCTGTGCCGAAGCCGGCATGGCCTTCGGGTCGAGCACGACATACTGGATCTCAGCCGATTCGGGCGTCTGGAAGGCGGCCTTGTGCGCATCGTAATACGCCTGAATCTGCGGCTGCGTCGGTACGATCTTGCCGGCGTAGTCCGTGACCGGGAAGGTCAGCACCGAGACGTCACGCTGTTGAGCACGCAGTTGCGCGAAGCGTTCGAGCACCGTCTTCGGCAGCATGGCGCTCGCCTGCACGCTCGACGGCAATTGGTTCGACGCCAGCTCGAAGCGAATTTGCGCTTCAAGGCGCTGCGGCGTGAGGTTTTGCGCAGAAAGCAATTGCGCGTACTTCGCTTCATCGATGGAACCATCCGGGCGGCGCAACTGCGCAATCGCCGGAATGGCGAGCAGCGCCTCACGCACCTGGGCATCGGGCACCGAGAGATTCTTCTTGAGCGTTTCCTGCGTGAGCAGCTTCTGCTGGATCAGGTTATCCAGCACCGCGGCGCGCATTTCGGGGGTGTTGATCTGGTTGGGATCGACAGCGCCGCCAAACATCTGTTGCATGCGCTCGGTCTGCGCGCGAAGCACACTGTCGTATTCCTGACGTGTCACGGTTTGATCGCCGACCTTGGCGATGGTGCTGGCGTCTGCGGCGTATTCCTGCCAGCCATGTACGCCAAACACCACGAACGACGGCACGATCAACACCGTCAGGAAGATGAGAACCAATCGTTGATGACGGCGGATGAAGTCGAACATACGAAATCGGAATAGTCGTCTGGATGCGTCTTAAGACGCCATATGGCAAAAAAGGCGAACCGAAGTTCGCCTTTTCACAATTTGGCGGAGCGGACGGGGCTCGAACCCGCGACCCCCGGCGTGACAGGCCGGTATTCTAACCAACTGAACTACCGCTCCCCAAGATCTGGAACTGGTGGGTGCTGAGGGGCTCGAACCCCCGACCTACGCCTTGTAAGGGCGCCGCTCTACCAACTGAGCTAAGCACCCGTTCCCGATTCAAGTGTTGTTCTTGCTGCAACTCCCCGCCGAAACAGGGAAGCTGATCAGTTTAACGTATCTTTCAATACTTTGCCAGGGCGAAATTTCGGAACCTTCGCTGCCTTGATCTTGATCGCGGCCCCCGTGCGCGGATTGCGTCCGGTACGCGCCGCACGCTTGGCCACGAGGAAGGTGCCGAAGCCGACCAACGTCACGCTGTCTCCCTTCTTCAGCGATTTTTTTACCGCACCCACCAATGCTTCAAGTGCCCGACCGGCAGCCGCTTTCGAGATGTCTGCTTCACCCGCGATATGATCGATCAGTTCCGTCTTGTTCACTGTAACCCCCTTGCAAGGATAGTAGGCGATTGAGCCGCGGAGGCGCTCTTTGCGCGCCTTGACTTTGATCTGCTAGGTCCGTCGGCTTTGCCATTAGACAAGCCGGAAACCCTTATGTCAAGCCGTTTTGCGCCCTTTGGGCGGCTTAGGAAGCACTCCTGAATCTGCGCTTCCCCGGTGTCATTTTCGAGCGCATCGTCTGAACAAAAAAAAGCCCGGGGAAACCCCCGGGCAATTTACGCACTTCCCGCGTAGCGATCGGCGGCCAATCCGCCCGTTGCCCACTACACGAAAAATTATCGTCAGTGCTTGATGACTTCCTGCTTGCCGCTGGCATCCGCATTCGGCGTGACAGGCGCGGCCTTCGCCTCTTCCTCGGGCAGCGGCGTCGGTGCATGCTCCAACGCCAGCTCAAGCACCTTGTCGATCCAGCGCACCGGCACGATCTCCAGCGCGTTCTTGACCGTATCCGGAATCTCTGCGAGATCCTTCACGTTCTCCTCCGGAATCAACACGAGCTTGATGCCACCACGGTGAGCCGCCAGCAACTTCTCCTTGAGACCGCCGATCGGCAACACTTCACCGCGCAGCGTGATCTCACCGGTCATCGCCACATTCGCACGCACCGGAATACCGGTGAGCACCGAGACCAGCGCCGTCGTCATGGCGATACCGGCAGACGGACCATCCTTAGGCGTCGCCCCTTCCGGCACGTGGATGTGGATGTCCTTCTTCTCGAACTGCTCATCCGTCACGCCGAGGCGGCGCGCACGCGAACGCACGACAGAGCGCGCGGCCTCGACCGACTCCTTCATCACGTCGCCGAGCGAACCCGTCCGAATGATGTTGCCCTTGCCCGGCATCAACGCGGCTTCGATGGTCAGCAGATCGCCGCCCACTTCCGTCCACGCCAGACCCGTGACCTGACCGATCTGGTTTTCCTTCATGGCCAGACCGAAGTCAAACTTGCGCACGCCCAGGAAGTTGTCGAGATTGCCCGCATCGACCTTGATCGACGTACCGTCAACCTTCTTGAGCAACAGCATCTTCACGACCTTACGGCAGATCTTCGAGATCTCACGCTCGAGCGAACGCACACCCGCTTCGCGCGTGTAGTAGCGGATGATGTCGCGAATCGCCGCTTCGGCCAGATCGATCTCGCCTTCCTTCAGCCCGTTGTTCTTCTTCTGCTTGGGCAGCAGATAACGCTGGGCAATGTTGACCTTCTCGTCTTCCGTGTAGCCCGACAGGCGAATCACTTCCATACGGTCGAGCAGCGGCGCCGGAATGTTCAGCGAGTTCGACGTGGCCACGAACATCACGTCCGACAGATCGAAGTCGACTTCGACGTAATGGTCCGAGAACGTGTGGTTCTGCTCGGGGTCGAGCACTTCGAGCAGCGCCGAACTCGGATCCCCGCGAAAATCCATGCCCATCTTGTCCACTTCGTCGAGCAGGAACAGCGGATTGCGTACGGCCACCTTCGACAGACTCTGCAGGATTTTGCCCGGCATCGACCCGATATACGTACGACGGTGACCGCGAATCTCGGCCTCGTCACGCACGCCGCCCAACGCCATGCGCACGAACTTGCGGTTCGTCGCACGCGCGATCGACTGACCGAGCGAGGTCTTGCCCACACCGGGGGGCCCCACCAGGCACAGGATCGGTGCCTTGACCTTCTCGACGCGCTGTTGCACGGCAAGATACTCAAGGATGCGTTCCTTGACCTTCTCCAGGCCGAAGTGATCCTCGTCGAGCACCTTCTCGGCGTTCGACAGGTCGTTGTTGACCTTGCTCTTCTTGCGCCACGGCAGACCGACCAGCGTGTCGATATAGTTACGCACGACGGTCGCCTCGGCCGACATCGGCGACATCAGCTTGAGCTTCTTGAGTTCGGCGTCAGCCTTCTTCTTGGCTTCCTTGGGCAGATGCGCGGCCTTGATCCGCTTCTCGAGCTCTTCGAGATCCGCGCCTTCTTCACCCTCGCCCAACTCCTTCTGGATCGCCTTGACCTGTTCGTTCAGGTAGTACTCGCGCTGGCTCTTCTCCATCTGGCGCTTCACGCGGCCACGGATACGCTTTTCCACCTGAAGAATGTCGATCTCGCTCTCGAGCTGCGCGAGCAGGTGCTCGAGACGCTCGATGACCGGGAACATTTCCAGGATGTTCTGTTTCTGCTCCAGCTTGAGCGGCAGGTGGGCGGCGATCGTGTCCGCCAGACGACCCGCCTCGTCGATACCCGAGAGCGACGTCAGGATCTCCGGCGGAATCTTCTTGTTGAGCTTCACATACTGATCGAACTGGGCCACGATCGCGCGGCGCAGCGCCTCGGATTCCGGCGAGTTGCCGTCGTCCGGTTCGAGCGGCATCACTTCCGACGTGAACTGGGTTTCCTCTTCGTCCACACTCAGGGTGCGGGCGCGCTGAATCCCTTCGACGAGCACCTTGACGGTGCCATCGGGCAATTTGAGCATTTGCAGAATGTTCGCCACGCAGCCGATCTCGTAGAGATCCTTCGACGTGGGCTCATCCTTGGCCGCCGCCTTCTGGGCGACGAGCATGATGTGCTTGCCGCCTTCCATGGCGGTTTCAAGCGCTTTAATCGATTTTGGACGCCCCACGAAAAGGGGAATCACCATGTGCGGAAACACGACCACGTCGCGCAAAGGCAACAGGGGCAGTTGAATCGCTTCGGGCGGGAGGATTTGGGTGCCTGACATCTCGTTCCCCATATTTAACGATACCGTTGTGTTCCAGCTAATTGAGGCCGCCGACGGGAATTACAAGGGGGAGTGGAACAGCCCTTTCGCCGGTAAGTTGCACCGCTCGGGGTTTCATTGCCCGCGGCACTAGTATGAAGGAAAAAAAGCCGTCCATGTTTCCATGAACGGCTTCGGGTAGCGCTGAGTTGACCGTTCAATTGGAGCCGGCAACCTTGGGCGACTCCTGGTAAATCAAAAGCGGTTTCCCGTCGCCGCTGATCGCGTTTTCGTCGAGGATCACCTTGGTGACGCCCTTTAGCGACGGGAGCTCGTACATCACTTCGAGCAAGGCCTGCTCGATGATCGAGCGCAAGCCGCGCGCGCCCGTCTTGCGCTTGATGGCCTTGCGCGCCACCGCGTGCATCGCGGCCGGCCGAATCTCCAGTTCCACGCCTTCCATCAGGAACAAGCGCTGATATTGCTTGACCAGCGCGTTCTTGGGCTCGACGAGGATCGTCACCAGCGCGTCCTCGTCAAGCTTGCCCAGCGTGGCAACCACCGGCAGACGACCGATCAGCTCCGGGATCAGGCCAAACTTGATCAGATCTTCCGGCTCGACGTCACGCAGCAACTCGCTGGCGTCACGCTCTTCACCGGTCTTGACCGTTGCACCGAATCCGATGCCTGTCTTCTCGGTACGGTTCATGATGATCTTCTCGAGACCATCGAACGCTCCGCCGCAGATGAACAGGATGTTCGTCGTGTCGACCTGGATGAAATCCTGGTTCGGGTGCTTGCGACCGCCTTGCGGCGGCACCGACGCCATCGTGCCTTCGACCAGCTTGAGCAGCGCCTGCTGCACGCCCTCGCCCGACACGTCGCGCGTAATCGACGGATTGTCCGACTTACGGCTGATCTTGTCGATTTCATCAATATAGACGATGCCCTTCTGCGCCTGCTCGATCTCGTAATTGCAGTTCTGCAGCAGCTTCTGGATGATGTTTTCGACGTCTTCCCCCACGTAACCGGCTTCGGTCAGCGTGGTGGCGTCGGCAATCACGAAGGGCACGTTGAGCAGGCGGGCGAGCGTTTGCGCGAGCAATGTCTTGCCCGAGCCGGTCGGCCCGATGAGCAGGATGTTGCTCTTGGCGAGTTCGACTTCGTCGCGCTTGTCGCCGAGGTGCTTCAGTCGCTTGTAATGGTTGTAGACCGCCACGGCCAGAATCTTCTTGGCACGGTCCTGACCGATCACATACTGATCGAGACTCTCGCGAATTTCCAGCGGCGACGGCAGATCGGACTTGCCGCCGCTGCCGCTCTCGTCTTCGGCCGCAGCGGCCTCGTCGCGGATAATCTCATTGCACAGATCGATGCACTCGTCGCAAATGAAGACCGACGGCCCCGCGATGAGCTTCTTGACCTCGTGCTGACTCTTTCCGCAGAACGAGCAGTAGAGCAGCTTTTCGCCGTTGGAAGTGCTTTTTTTATCCACCATATCTGTGTCAGCCTGCTAGCAATTTGCGCCCCGGTCGTCCCCCGCCGGGGGCGGCAAACGCGGCATACGTGAATCTCATTGTAACGCCATGCCGTGCGAGCGTGTGACCCAGCCGCATCGGCAATAATTTCCCTTTTACGACAAAGACTTGGCACGAACACCTGGCTTTCAAAAACGACGCCGCCCGGTGTCGCGCCAACCTTTTGTCGTTGCGCGCTCTCGAACTCGAAACCGAATCAGGGACGCTTTTCGAGCACGCGGTCGATCAACCCATACTCGACGGCATCGGCCGCCGACTTGAAGTTGTCGCGATCGGTGTCGCGCGCGATGACCTCGAGCGACTGGCCGGTGTTGTCGGCCAACAGTCGATTCAACCGATCCTTGAGCAGCAGGATTTCCCTGGCGTGGATCTCGATGTCCGACGCCTGACCGCGAGCGCCGCCCAGCGGTTGGTGAATCATGATGCGCGCGTTCGGCAGCGCGAAGCGCTTGCCCTTCTCACCGGCCGCCAGCAGAAATGCGCCCATGCTCGCCGCCATGCCCAGGCACAGCGTCGAGACCGCCGGCTTGACGAACTTCATCGTGTCGTAAATCGCCAGGCCCGCCGAGACGGAACCGCCCGGCGAATTGATGTACATCGAGATTTCCTTGTCCGGATTTTCGCTCTCGAGGAACAGCAACTGTGCGACGACGAGGTTGGCGCTCTGGTCGTTGACCTCGCCCACCAGGAAAATGATGCGCTCCTTGAGGAGTCGCGAGTAAATATCGTAAGCGCGCTCGCCACGACCACTTTGCTCGACGACCATCGGCACGAGGCCAAGGCCTTGCGTCTCGAGTGCGGAGTTGTACGTCGGGGAGGCGAGTTGGGCGAGCAATTCGGAACGGGTAATCATATCGGTTCGACCCTTCTATCGAGATGGTTTTGCGCGCCGCAGGGAGGAGGCCCGGAGGCCATTTGGAAAAGAACCGCCACGGCATTGCGGCCGCGGCGGTTCAATCGGTCGTGTCGCGTTCGATCAGGCTTGCGAGTTGCCGGCCAGCTCTTCGAAACTGACCTGCTTGTCGGTCACCTTGGCCTTACCCAGGACGAATTCGACCACGTTGTTCTCGACGACGAAACCTTCCATTTCCGCCATGCGCTGCTGATCGCCATAGTACCAGCGGACGACTTCTTGCGGGTCTTCGTAGCTCTTCGCGAACTCTTCGACTTCGGCCTTGATTTGCTCCGGCTTGGCTTGCAGGTCATTCTGCTTGACCAGCTCGGCCAGAATCAGACCCAGCTTCACGCGACGCTCGGCTTGCTCCTTGAACATTTCCGCCGGAATCGGCACGTTGCCGGCGTTCGGCACGCCGCGTTGCGTCAAATCCTGACGGGCCATTGCCACCAGGCGCTCCTGGTCCTGTGCGACCAATGCGTTCGGCACGTCGAGCTCCGACACCGAGATCAGCGCGTTCATCACCTGATCCTTGAGCAAGGCCTGCGTACGACGCTTCACTTCGCGCGACAGGTTTTCCTTGATATCGGCGCGCATCTTTTCCATGCTGCCGTCAGCGATGCCGAGCGACTTGGCGAACTCGCCGTCGACTTCAGGCAGGTGCGCCCACTCGACCTTCTTCAGCGTCACGGTGAACGTAGCGGTCTTGCCGGCCACTTCCTTGCCGTGGTACTCGTCGGGGAACTTGAGTTCGAAATCCTTCGAATCGCCCACCTTCAGGCCCAGCGTGGCCGTCTCGAACTCAGGCAGCATGCGGCCTTCGCCCAGCACGAACACAAAGTCTTCGGCGCTGCCGCCGGCGAACGCTTCCCCGTCGATCTTGCCAACGAAGTCGACCGTCACGCGGTCGCCGTCCTTGGCTTCGACCGAGCCGCCGTCGCCGTGGGCGCCGACTTCGCCGCGCACGTGGTAGTGCACGCGCTGCTTGCGCAGGATGTCGATGGTGCGGTCGATCTCGGCTTCCGAGACGTCCGTCGTGGTACGGCTCACCTCGGCCGTGGCCAGGTCACCGATCTTGACTTCCGGGTAGATCTCGAACGTGGCATCGAATGCGTACTCGGCCTCGCCCGCGTCGACCTTCGGCGCGAAGCGCGGCTGACCCGCGACGCGCAGATCCTGTTCCTTGCTGATGTCGAAGAATTGCTGGCCGACCTTGTCGCTCACGACTTCGGCTTCGACCTGACCACCGTACTGCTGGGTGACCATCTTCAGGGGCACCTTGCCCGGGCGGAAGCCCGGCATACGCACCGTCTTCGACAGCTTCTGAATGCGTGCCGCAACTTCTTTTTCGACTTCCTGCTTGGGCAGGGCGATGGTAAAGCGACGCTCGAGCTTGCCGAGGTTTTCAACAGCGATAGTCATGAGGATATTCGTCCTTCCAGAGGGTCGTTCTGTGTTGCGGCGAGGGAATGCCACAAGCGGACCCTGTCAGTTAATCAACCTTGGGCCGGAACCGACGTTGCGACGCCGGCTTCCCTCCGCCCCCGACATGCGGGGTAGCGCCAAAACGGTTTTGAACACAAAGCGGAACATTTTAGCAAACTATTGCCCCGCCTCCAGACTTTCCGCCCCGATATCAGGGAAATCGGACCATTTTGCCTTCACGTGCCTTCCCGACGCCGCCCGCCCTGCCGGGCATGTCGCAACAGGTCGGTACAGGCCGGCATTACGCTTTAGAGGATCGCGTCCAGAAAAAGATCTTGGGGGAAGCCCACTTACGGCTTAGGATTCATTCGTACGTTTGAATGAAACATCGGTTCCATCCGATGGCGCGGCCTCGCGCCGCATCACACTGGAGGTGCTTCGTGAGCCCACGCCTTTCCGCCGGCCGGCACGTCGGCGACACCAAGCTACGCATCCTCGATGCCGCAGAAGACCTTTTCATCGAATACGGCTACGAAGCGATGTCCTTGCGTCAGATCACGTCGCGAGCCGACGTCAACCTGGCCGCCGTCAACTATCACTTCGGCAGCAAGGAGACCTTGCTCCAGGCCATGTTGGCGCGTCGGCTCGACCGGCTCAACGACGAGCGGCTCGCGCTGCTGACGCGCGCCGAAGCCGAGTGGCCGGCACCGCAGCTCACGTGCGAACACGTGCTGGGGGCAATGTTCATCCCCGCCCTTGCCATCTCGCATCATCGCGATATCGGCGGCCCGGCGTTCCTGCGCCTGCTCGGGCGGGTGTACGCCGATCCGTCGCCGTTCATCCGCGACTATTTGCAGCAGCATTACGCCCCCGTCTTCGAGCGCTTCTTCGACGCCTTCGCCCGCGCGTTACCTGAGCTGCCGCGCCAGGAACTGGGCTGGCGTCTGCACTTCGCGCTTCAGGCCCTGTCCGGCGTGCTCGCGAGCAGCGACACCGCTCGACTGATCGACACGTTCGCCCAAGGCCAGGCGATGGGCGACCTGCAGGTCGTGGCACGGCTCACGGCCCTCATGGTCGCGGCGCTCAGGGCGCCGATGCCGGGCGAGGAGCAACTGGCGAGCTTCGCCGACGTCTTCGCGCTGGCGAAGGCCGCGGACATTACGCCGCCACGCGACGCCGGATACGTCGCCGCCCCGCCCACGACAACCGCAGAAGCGAATGCCGCGCCTCGGATCCCCGGCGCCGACGACCGCTCGCTCGCCAATGCCTGAATACCGATCACCGACAGCCGGAGAAGGTCCGAGCCAGTCGACGACGATCGAACACGAAGGCCAAACCTGAACAGACGCCCGAACGCCAATCGGGAGGCGAGGCCCAATCGACGCTGAGGCGTCCCCGACCGGTGCTACGGCACCCCCGGCCGGGAGGATGAACCGAGAGGGAGGACAGCATGATGGCTCTATGGATTCTTGCGTGGGTCGCGGGCGTAAGCGCCCTGCTCTTTTATCGTGCGCACGCCTGGCAGTGGTTGTTGGCGACTGTGGTGTGGGCGGGCGCAGGCGCGGTGAGCGGGCTGACGGGGACGGTGGCGACCGTCTTACTCGCCGTCATCTTCGTCTTGCCGGCACTGGTCCTCAGCATTGGCCCGCTGCGGCGCGCTTGGATCACCGCACCGCTGCTCGCCAAATTCCGCACGATCATGCCGGAGATGTCCGAGACGGAGAAAGACGCCATTGAAGCCGGCACCGTCTGGTGGGATGCGGATTTGTTCTCCGGCCGTCCCGACTGGAAAAAATTCATGGCGCTGCCCGCGCCCACCTTGTCCGCCGAAGAGCAGGCCTTCCTGGACACCGAGGTCGAACACCTGTGCGACCTGTCCAACGACTGGGAAAGCACCCAGGTCTGGCAGGACCTGCCGCCAAACGCATGGCAATACGCGAAGGATGCCGGCTTTCTGGGAATGATTATCCCCAAGCGCTACGGTGGCCTCGAATTCTCCGCGTACGCGCACTCTCAAGTGGTGATGAAGCTCGCTTCGCGTTGCTCGGCGGCCGCCGTTTCGGTCATGGTGCCGAACTCGCTCGGCCCCGCCGAACTGCTGCTTCACTATGGCACCGAAGCCCAGAAGAACTACTATCTGCCGCGCCTGGCGAAGGGGGACGAAGTCCCTTGCTTCGCACTCACGAGCCCATACGCGGGCTCGGACGCCGCCGCCATCCCCGACGTCGGCATCGTCTGCCGAGGCGTTCACGAGGGCCGCGAAACGCTTGGGTTCCGTGTCACGTGGAGCAAGCGCTACATCACCCTGGGGCCGATCGCGACGGTGCTCGGCCTCGCCTTCCGAGCCCTCGATCCCGACCATCTGCTCGGTGACGACGACGCCCCAGGCATCACCTGCGCACTGATTCCCACGCACCATCCGGGCGTGGTGATCGGGCGTCGCCACTGGCCGCTGAACGCCGTCTTCCAGAACGGCCCGAATGCCGGCAAGGACGTCTTCATTCCGCTCGACTGGGTGATCGGCGGCCAGGCACAGGTCGGCAAAGGCTGGCGCATGTTGATGGAGTGTCTCGCGGCGGGCCGTGCGATTTCGTTGCCCTCCTCGAACGTCGGCTACTCGAAGCTTGCCGTGCGTGCCACGGGGGCTTATGCGGCGGTACGGCGTCAATTCCGCACGCCGATCGGGAAGTTCGAAGGGGTGCAGGAGGCGCTTGCGCGCATGGCCGGCAACCTTTACGCGATGGACGCCGCACGCCGCATGGCAGCGCTCGCCGTCGATCTTGGCGAGAAGCCCTCGGTGATCTCCGCCATTGCGAAATACCACGTGACCGAACGCGCCCGCAAAGTGGTGAACGACGGCATGGATGTCGTCGCGGGCAAAGGCATCTGCATGGGCCCGAACAACTTCCTTGCCCGCGCCTACCAGCAGATCCCGGTATCGATCACAGTGGAGGGCGCCAACATCATGACGCGCTGCCTGATGATCTTCGGTCAGGGCGCGATCCGCTGCCATCCGTACGTGCTCAAGGAGCTGAGCGCCGCGCAAACGGCGGATCGAGCAGCGGCCGTGCGCGCCTTCGACGACGCCCTCTTCGGCCATCTGAGCTTCGTCACGAGCAACATCGTGCGCGGTGCCCTGCACGGCATCACGCATGCGCGCTTCTCCGCCGTGCCGTCGAACGCCGCGCCGGAGTTGCATGGGTACTACCGCGCCGCGAATCGCCTATCGACGCTGCTCGCCATTGCATCCGACGTCTCGATGGCGGTGCTCGGCGGCTCGCTCAAGCGGCGCGAGCGCCTCACGGGCCGGCTCGGCGACATCCTCTCTCAATTGTTCCTGTTGACGGCGACGCTCAAGCGTTACGAAGACGAAGGCCGCCCCACCGCCGATCTGCCACTGGTGCACTGGGCCGCGCAGGACGCGCTCTGGCAGGCACGCGAGGCGTTCGAAGGCGTGCTTGCAAACTATCCGTCGCGCGCCGTCGCCTGGTGGATGCGCTGGAAACTCATGCCGCTCGGCCTGCCCTATGCCAAACCGTCCGATGCGCTGGCCACTCAGGTCGCCGAGTTGATGCAAACGCCGGGCGACGCGCGCGAGCGCCTCATCACCGGCAGCTATTCGCCGCGCCCCGAAATCGACGGTCTGGCTTACGGGGAGATCGTTTTCCAGATGACGCCGCAGGTCACCGCCATCGAGCAGCGTTTGCGCACGGCGGTCAAGGAGGGCCGCCTGCCGACGATGCCCCAAAGCCTGCCCGAATTCTCCGAGTGGGTGGAGCAGGCCGCGCATCTGCATCTCGTGAGCGACGGCGAGCGCCAGGTGCTGGCGCAGTACGCCGACTTTGCGGCGCGGGCCGTGGCCGTCGACGATTTCCCGCCCGACTTCGGTCGCCTTGCCGACATGCAGCACGCCCAGCAACAGGAAGCGGCCGACGAAGCGCTCACGCCGTGAGCTCGCCCGCCTGCCGCTGCCTATCACTCTGAGGATTTCCGCGCCGTGACGACGTCCGACCGATATCTGGCTTTCGCCAACTCCGCCGTGGGCAGCCGCCTGGCCAATGCGCTGGGGCTACCGCGCCCCGTGCCGCTCGAGCGGATGCCGTCGCGCGACGACAGCCGCACCGAGGCAGACACCGATGCGTCGCCACGCGCCATGCCCACACCGCCCGCGGTCGTGGGCGGCGCGGGCGACGCCCCGCTGTTGCCGGACCTCGCACGAGAGCTGCATCGGCTCC